>JAILFJ010000164.1 GCA_024697625.1 Oscillospiraceae bacterium | reverse complement strand
ACGAGCTGGAAAATGAGGATGCCAAAGCGAACATTGAAAGCCTGATGAAGGCCCACCTGGACGCGATGGAAGCAGAGCGCAATGCGGAAGATGACGACGCCCGCGCTGAGGCCGCCGAGGCAGTCGCAGCCGCACAGGAAGCTCTGAACGAAGCGCTTGCCGCAGCCGGTATTGAAGTGAGTATGGACCAGCAGCCCCCTGAAAAGCCGGATGGTGAGGATATGACTCCTCCCGAGAAACCCGAAGGTGAGGCTCCTCCCGCCAACGGCCAGCAGTCCCCTGAAAAGCCGGATAGTGAGGATATGACTCCTCCCGAAATTAACGAGGACAAGGCGGATATGTTTAATCTCTTCCAGCAGTTTCTGGAATGGCTGAAGGGTAACAGCGCAGAGTAATCACAAAACGTAGAGATCAAAAGAAAGGGTGAGCACAATGATGCAAAAAGAGAAACTCAAGATCTACATTCCACAGAAAGAACGAATCAAACGGATTCAGCAGCAGATCGCTGTGATGAGCAGAGTGCTCACCGCGGCATGATCAGAACCTACGCTCTTAACTCAAAAAATGTGAATACTCTCCCGTTCACACTGTGATCCTCTCTGACTCTCCGCCATCACCACAGCGGAGAGTCGCGTTTTGTTTAAGGTTTTTTTAAGTTCTTTTGTTATAATCTGTATATCTGAATCTCTCATCAGACCAACCGAGTCTGCCGCATTATCTCAGGATTTCTACATGTTGTACATGTGTGCACTGCCGGGTTTGAATACCTTTCTTCGGCAAAAGGTGCCCATTTCCCCCCATCCATTTGTGTAGCAACATGCATAAGCTCTGAATTATTTCCCCGTTAGAAAGATACAGTCTGACCTTGAATAATTACATTATTTCGGCGCTTCAATACGCGAAATATATGTACGAAAAAGAAGCCGAGAGCTCAAGAAGTCCCAGTTTACGGGCCTTTTGAGCTCTCGCTTTTTGCCGAAGAAACGATATTGAACGCCCGTCTGTAAAGTAACAGGAAATCAAATGCGCGTAAGTCTCGGTTTCGCGCATTTGATTACGGGAGATTCCGGGCAGAGTTTCGCACATTTGACTTGCTAGGCTATTTTATCATAGCCTTAGGCTTTTCTTAGAACTCGACTTCTGTGAATAGATTGACCGGTTGGGTATTTTCGCAGAGCTCGCCCAGCTTGGGAAGAATGCCTGTGAAATGCTCGGTGGCATTATGGATGTCAATGGCGGCCTGATCCTTCCAGATTTCGATAAAGGACAGTGTGGCAGGATCACCGATTAGCTCATTGAGTGAGTAGGAGACATTGCCATCCTCGGCGCGGGACTTTTCTACCAGTTCTTTTGCCAACGTTTTGAATGTATCAAGGCATTCGGCCTTGACTTTCATACATGCGACGATTTTTATCATGTTCGTTTACTCCCTTTTTTTTTGATCCGGTGTGCCCTCCGGACACACCGGGCTTTATACGTTTACTGCTCGAACTCACCCAGGATGCTTTTGGCGCAGATCCAACCGCCGACGCCGGACATGGCAACGGAGCCGAAGGGAGAGCACTTACCGAACTGACCGATAAACATGTTCTCGCCGCAGAGACCGCCGGCGGTGGTCCAGCCCGCGTACAGACCGGGGATTACTTCGTGCTCGGTATTAAGCACCTGCATGTCCGCGTTTACGCGCAGGCCCGCCAGCGTCTTGCCGATCTGACCGCCGACGACGGCGGCATAGAAGGGGCCTTCGCTCAGCGGCGTGAGCCACTCGGGCTTGTAGGGAACGGCGAGCACATCGTCATAGCCCTGCTCCACGATTCGGTTCCATTCCTCTGCGGCTTTTACCAGTACCTCGGGCTTCATCCCGATCATCGGGGCCAGTTCCTCGAGCGTATCTGCTACCTTGATGGCGCCGCGGTCGATGTGGGCCTGGAAGTCCTCGTCCATGTCCAGATGGCCCACGAATTTCTTTCCGACCTCGTTGGTGGCCTGATAGAAGGTCTTGGGGTTGCAGCGATTCACGCCGCCCCAAGCGGTCTGCTGGAAACCGTCCAGATAATCCCGGAACCTGGAATCAAAGATCACGCGGGAGCGATGATCAGGTGTGGCCATGGTGGTGGCCGTCATGGATTCGCCGCCGCCCGTGAAGGGAGAGCCAACGAAGTTGTCCTGTCCGGCATAGAAGGGAATGAGATTACCCAGCACATCCACGCGCATATAGGGGTTGCAGATGATGTCGCGGGTGGGCTCAAAGAGGTAATTGCAGAAATTGCCGTTACCGTCGCCCCAATACTCGTCCAGGCCATCTTCCCAGACGCAGAAGGAGTTGAAGCCGGAGATCGCGGCGCCGATGCCGACGCCCATGCGGATCGCCTCACCGGTGTGTGTGAAGATCGGGCCGCCCTGCACCGCGTACATATACGCGGAGGGCGTGTACTTCTCCAGCATATCGAGGTTGCAGCCGAAGCCGCCCGCGCAGAGGATGACGCCGTCGTTGGCCTTGAAGAACTTGTCTCCGCACTGTACGCCGACAACACGGCCCTCGTCCGCGACGAGCGCGTCAACGGCGGTGGAGGTCTTGACGTCACAGCCCGCGGCCTTGCAGTCCTCCGTCATGGCGTCGATGGTGTAGGTGTTGGAGCAAATGACGTTATCGGTGCCGCCCGCAATGGCGATATCGGTGTGGACGTCAGCAAAGTAATAGCCGGGGCAGTTGAGATGCACATCCTCCTGCCTGCAGAGCCAATCGGCCCATTTGCCGCCCTCATCGACAGCGCGCAGCAGCATGGTGTTCTCAATGGAATACTGGTAGTGGCTCTGCATCGCGGCAGCGGCCTGCTTGGGATCAAAGTGATCCAGCGCCTCGCCGTTGGGCTTCTGGGTGGGCCAGTAGTAACCGATGTCGTTCTGAGCTTCGGATCCGCCCGCGTTGATCTGGATAAAGGCCGCGTGACGGCTGGCACCGCCGGTAGAACCGTCCTTTTCCAACAGAGCGACCTTTTTCCCGGCCTGTGCGGTATAGAGAGCAGCGGTCAGGCCGCCTATGCCGGAACCGACGACGATTACATCGTATTCCTCATCCCAGTTCGCGGGAACGGCAGCGGGAGGAATGGGCTGCGCGCCGTTGCGGAAGGAGCCGTAGTCACTGGGGAAGCCCTCGCCCTTCTCAGGACGGAAGGCCATGTTCCCGTTCTCCTCCTCCACTGCCAGCTCAACGGTATCCCCCTTCGCCTGGGCGATACAGGCTGCGGCAGCTGTACGGATCGCGTCGGAGGTGACGGAAGCGCCCGATACACCGTCAATCTCAGCGACCTGAGACGCCAGGATCGCCTGCTCCATCTGCTCGCCGATCGCACCGCCGATGCTCGGCGTCTCGCCGGAGACGTCGATCTTCACATCGGTGATGGCGTTCTCGTCAAAGGTCATTGTAACTGTTACATTGCTGGAAATGCCTGCGGCTTTGGCGGAGTAAGTGCCGGGTGTATAGAGCCCATCCGCATGCGCGATTGTGACACCGGGCAGCATCGTCGCCGCGGCAACGCCAAACGCGCCAGCGGCAAGGCCTTTGATAAAATCTCTGCGGGTTAAATCTTTTTTACTCATGTAATCGCCTCCAGTTTGTTTTGTTTGTAATTTTTCATTTATAATGTAATGTTTACATTTGCGACTATACACTATTCTGCAATACAATGCAATAGGTTTTCTCTGCTTTTTCGATTTTCAACAATTTTCACAGAAAAGCATGCGGAATCTTGTGAAATGTAACGATTACATTTTTTTATAAAAAGGATGTAATTTTACAAAACATATGATATACTGTTTCAAAGAATTCTGGTCGCCACGGAAAGGAGAAGCCATGTCTCAAAGAAAAAAAATTTCCATTCGCTTCATCGCCGAGCAGTGCGGCGTTTCGACGGCGACGGTATCCCGTGTGATCAACAACGACAGTTCGGTAACAGACAGCACGCGCCGCACCGTTCTGGACGCGCTGGAAAAATATGAGTATGCCGCCTCCTCGGTCACGCCGCCGAAGGTCAGTAAGATCGGCACTGTCATTGTCTCGAGTCATTCCGATTACTATCACGCTGTCCTCGGTAATATCGGCATCTATATGCGAGATCGCGGGATCGGCACTGTGGCCATGAACACGGAGGGTCAGACTGGTCATCTTCCCTTTGTGCTCGATACGCTGTATGACGCAAATGTCGAAGGACTTATTCTGGTTGGCTGCGACTATTTATCCATCAGAGAGCATCTGCACAGCAAAATCCCACATCTTTGGATCGACTGTAATGACAGGCCGGAGAAAACCGAGCATATCTACCGGGTGGACAGCGATCATCTGGTTTCAGGCAGTATGGCCGCACAGGAACTGCTACGCAAAGGCTGCAAAAAACCGATCCTTCTCACCGGCACCCAGATCGGGAATCGAGAGAAGGATCGGATCAAGGGCTTCGAGCAGGAGTTCGCCGCTCAGGGCCTCCCACTTGCGGATGAGCAGATCGTTCATCTGCCAGAGCTGAAAAGCAGTGTCACGGAGAGTCAGGAGATGCTGCGTTATCTGCTGTCCAAGGGTGCTGATTTTGACAGCATTTTTGCAATGAACGACGCCTGCGCGCTTGGCGCTTATGTCGGCATACGCAACAGCGGCCTTCTGATCCCCGACGATTTAAAACTAATCGGTTTTGAAGCTGTCTCCGACGCCTGCACAGAGGTTCTGAACATCACATCTGTGCAGCTGAACGTCAAACTCATCACCCGCAGCGCCTGTGAAATGCTCCTCGACAGGATTGAAAAACGACCGGTTGTGGAAAAACGTATTGTGATTCCAACCAGCATCCTGCCGGGCCAGACATTATGAGTAGTGAGAGAAAGATGAAGCCATCCAGCCGTAAACTTCATACCATGATCGGCACAGCAATGCTTTCCGCTGTGGCCTTTGTCCTTCAGTTTTTGGAGTTTCCCATGCCTCTGTCGCCCTCCTTTGCCAAAATGGATTTTTCAGATTTGCCCGCTTTGATTGGAGCCTTTGCCTATGGGCCGCTCTGGGGTATGGTGATCGAAGCGGTCAAAAATGCCCTGCATCTGATGCAGTCAGCAACAGGTGGAATTGGAGAACTCGCCAATTTCTTGATGGGAAGCGCACTTGTTTTTCCAGCTGGCATCCTTTACAAACACCAAAAGAGCCGCAGGACCGCACTGATTGGATGCCTGACAGGCAGCGTCTGCATGGGCTTTATGTCAGCGCTGACGAATTACTATATTCTCTTGCCGTTGTTTGAAGCCTTTATGCCCATAGAGCAGATGATCCAAGCCTTTGCGGAGTTCATTCCTTTTATTCATACCAAATTGGACGTAGTTTTGCTCAATGCTCTGCCGATGAATACGATAAAAGGGCTGCTTGTATCCTTGGTGACCATGCTTTTGTATAAGCGTCTCTCACCCATTCTGAAAGGAAGGTAAGCTATGGATTTTCGCGATATTTCCAAGATGCGCGTAACAGTACGCAAGTTTGATCAGAGGCCAGTTGAAAAAGAAAAGATCGATTTGATCCTGGAGGCTGGACGTTGGAGTCCCACCGCAGTAGATTATCAGCCACAGCGTATTCTTGTGCTGAACACACCGGAGAATCTTAATAAAGTGCGGCAGTTTTGCACATTCGGATATGACAAGAAGTATGCGGAGTTGACAGAAGAGTGCGACACCGCCGATCATAAGCATAACGTCTACTATTACGGTGCCCCCTTGGTGTTTTTGATCTGCTGGGATAAAACCGTTTGCTGGACACATCCGCAGAGTGGACAGAGCAGTGGTTCTACGGATGCCACCATCGTCACCACCCACATGATGCTGGAGGCGGCTAGTCTTGGTCTCGGCACGGTCTGGATCAGTTATTTTGACCATGACAAGGCGCGTGAGCTTCTAGGTATTCCCGAGAACTTTGAAATTAACGGGATGCTCTATGTGGGATATCCCGCTAAGGATTTTAAGCCAAATCCACACATGAGCGGGAAACGCCATCCCATTGCGCACACCTGTTTTGATAACAGCTTTGCCAAACCCTATCGGACCGATTTCTTTGAGGAAGCGGCGACAGTTACATTCAGGGAGTCAGAGTCAAATGGACTATCGAAAGCTTGACGAAAAAATATATCTCCGTCTCGATAAAGGCGATGAACTTCTGGCAATGATTTTGCAAGTCTGCCGGAATGCGGACATCCGATCCGCGACCTTTCATGGAATCGGTGCTTTTGGACAAGTCTGTGTCGCCACCTATATTCCGGAAAAAGACGATTTCCTGGATCACCACAAAGGCGGCATGCTGGAACTGGCTTCTCTGGACGGAAACATCTCGCACGATGAAGACGGACAGATTTTTGAACATGCACACGCAATGTTCTCCTATCTGAACGAAGACGGTAGCATTTCCTTCTTCGGCGGGCATCTGAAAAGCGCCGTGGTCAGCTATACAGCAGAGCTTGTGATCGAACCGGTTTCTGGCGACGGTCTCGGTCGGATGACCGATCCGCATACCGGGATCACAGTCTGGAAGCTGCATTGAAACGGAGGGCATTAGGAAGCACGCGACTTTAGTCGTGTGAGGCTTCACCATGATTAAGTGCATTCAGACGCAGAAAGAAGGACGTCTCCTGTGATCAGGAGCCGTCCTTCTTCTTCGCTCTCAGTCAGATTATGACTGCAAATAATATTCCACGCCGTGTTCAAAATCCACCAAAAGATCGCCATGACCGCAGCGCTGCTCAGGCGGAGGCGGTGTCCCCCAATTGCCGTAATAGGCTTCAAGGACCGTCTCATACGCACCGGGGCAGGAAAAATACTCCTCCTCAAAAGGCAGCTGTACGGCTTGCTCCGCCCGAAAAGCATCCGAAGGGAAGAAAGGCGTATCCGGATTGGTCGGTCCGTTGAAAACGCTGAAGCACTTGTCATAGTGCTGCGTATCCAAAAGGAGCGCGCGCTCAGAGAGCAGGGCCAGACCCTTCCGCACAGGGTTCGGCAGCTTCTGCAGCAACATAGTTCCACGGGGAAAGCGCTGGCCTGCGGCCAACTTTTCCTCCTTGCTCATGAGGGCGCGAAGCAGCGTCCACGCCCGCTGTTGGAGCCAGCGTCCAAAACCGGATCTTGCAAGACCCGCGATTACAAAAACGTCCAGGCAGGCGCCGCAATGGGTGTTGGTAATGGGAAGTGACTTCGGCGTAACCGTCGTACCGTTAACGCGCACCTTGGTCCAGATCGCGCCCATGGTCGGATCGTTCCGGAAATTTTGCACAAAATACAGCTCTGGCATCCGGTGGGAAAGGCGGAGAAACCGCCGGTAATTGCGCACATCCATGCAGATGTCCACATCATCGTCCCAGGGAATAAACCCCTGATGCCGCACAGCACCTAGGAGCGTACCGGAATCCAGGAAATATTGGATGCCGTTTGTATCGCAAAAACGGGTCACAGTCTTCAATTCCTCAAGCTCCAGAAGCTGGAGGCGGCGAAGGGTCTTTGTTTCCATGCTCTCTTCCTAGGCCTGCGTTTCCCAGCAGGCGACAAAATGCCCCTGCTCCTGCTCCGTCAAAGGCGGGGCCGCCTGGCGGCAGCGTTCCGAAGCGTATGGACAGCGCGGCGCGAAATTGCAGCCAGGCGGTACGTGGCCAGAATCGGGGATCTCGCCGGTAAGCTGCAAACGCTCCTTGAGCCAGTCGCTGTCCGGTTCGGCTTTGGGAACCGCGGAGAAGAGCGCCTTGGTATAGGGGTGCCGCGGCTTCTCATAGAGAGCTTCCGTATCGCTGAACTCCACAATGGACCCGAGATACATGACCGCTACCCGGTCCGAGATGTGCCGCACCATCGTCAAATCATGGGAGATCATCAGATACGTCAGGCCCCGCTCCTTCTGAAGGCGCAGCAGGAGGTTGATGATCTGCGCCTGGATGGACACGTCCAGTGCAGCGATCGGTTCGTCACAGGCCAGAAATTCCGGCTTCAGCGCCAGTGCACGGGCGATCCCCACGCGCTGCCGCTGCCCGCCAGAGAGTTCGTGCGGAAAGCGGGAGGCAAACTCAGCGGTCAGTCCCACCGTATGCAGCAGCTCTTCCACCCGTTTCTGCCGTTCGGCGGAAGACAGCTTAAAGTGCCGCTTCATGCCCTCCTCAATACTTACGGATACGGTCATACGCGGATCGAGACTTGCATAGGGATCCTGAAAGATCATCTGGTTCTGACGCCGGAAGGCCATACGCTCTGCGCTTCCGAGGCTTTTGGTGTCCTTCCCGTTCCAAAGAATGCTTCCTTCTGTTGGCTCGTAAACGCCCAGCAGCGTGCGGGCGCAGGTGGTCTTGCCGCAGCCGGACTCTCCCACGAGGCTGAGCGTTTCGCCTCGGTAAATCATGAAGCTCACATCGTCCAGCGCATGGATCACGCTTTTGCCGCGGCGGAAGTCTTTTTTCAGTTTGTCCACTTGAAAAAGCACGTCAGACATTTCCTTCACCTCGCATGAGATCGACCGCGGGAGCCATGGGATGCCGCAGCCAGCAGCGGCAATCGTCCGTTTCTTCCGGCACCTCCCGTCTGCAGATCGGCATGGCGTATCGGCACCGTGCCGCGAAGGAGCAGCCGCGCAGCTCCAGCCGCAGATCCGGTGGCGTGCCGTGCAGAGCGTAGAGCGTCGAGCGCCGCTCCATGTTTCTGCGCGGGATGGCGGCGAGGAGCGCTGCGGTATAGGGGTGCTTCGGCGCGGCAAATATCTCATCCGTTGTTCCCCGTTCCAGGATCTGTCCGGCGTACATGACCTGCATGCGATCCGCGATCCCGGCCACGATCCCCATGTCGTGGGTGATCAGCAGAACAGACATGCCGAGCTGCTTTTGCAGCTTCTGCAAAAGTCCAAGGATCTGCGCCTGAATGGTCACGTCCAGCGCCGTTGTAGGCTCATCCGCGATCAGGAGCTTCGGTTCACAGCTCAGTGCCATGGCGATCATGACGCGCTGCCGCTGTCCTCCGGAGAGCTCATGCGGATAGCGCTTCAAAAGCTCCCGTGCATTCGGAAGCTCTACAAGAGTCAGAAGCTCAACCGATCTTGCGGCAGCTTCGGATTTGCCGATGTCCCGGTGTGTACGGATCGTCTCGATCATCTGCGCCCCCACCGTCATGGTAGGGTTTAATGACGCCATGGCGTCCTGAAAGACCATACTGATGTCCTTGCCGCGGATCTGGTTTAACTCCCGCTTTGGAAGCGTCAGCAGATCCTTTCCCTCGTACTCCACCAGGGAATCCTTACCCACAACAGCGGAGCTTCGGTCCAGCAAGCGCATGACGGCCTTGGCGGTCACGCTCTTGCCGCAGCCGGATTCGCCCACCATGGCCAGCGTTTCGCCCTCGCAGACAACAAAGCTCACACCCCGCACGGCATGTACCGTACCGTTATAGGCGGCGAAATCCACCCTCAGGTTTTCCACTTTCAGCAGTTCCTTCATGCTCATCTCCTCAGTTTGGGGTCCAGGGCGTCTCGCAGGCCGTCGCCCAGCAGGGTAAAGGCCAGCATGGTCAGCGCGATGGCGCCCGCCGGGAACAGAAGCTGCCAGGGGTAGAACTGAAACATCCCCTGGGCCGCGGCGGCCAGCGCGCCCCAGCTGGTTTGCGGCGGCTGTACACCGAGCCCCACATAGCTCAAAAAGGCCTCGCTGAAGATAAATCCCGGGATCCGGAAGGTGGTATCAACAATGATCACGCTCATGGTGTTGGGGATCAGGTGGCGCAGTACGATGCTTAGCGGGGAGATGTCCATGAGCTTTGCCGCCATGACATACTCCGATTGACTGATCTGAAGCATCTGACTGCGCACGATCCGGGCCGTGGGGCACCAGCCGGTGACCGTCATGGCAAAGAGCATGGTGCTGATACTCTTGCTGTCCAACATAACGGAGATGAGGATGATGACCAGCAGGTTTGGAACGCTGGAGAGAATGTCCACCAGACGCATCATGAGATTGTCCGCCCTGCCGCCCAAAAGCGCCGCGAGCCCTCCGTAGAGCGTGCCGATCACAACCACGATCACCGCCCCGACCAGGCCGATGGCGATGGAGGCGCGCCCTCCCACACAGGTGCGGGTAAAGAGATCACGCCCCATGGTATCGGTTCCGAACCAATGCTCGGCATCGGGTGGGAGATTCCGGGTCATGGCGTTGGTGCGCTCATGGATGGGATAACCGGAGAGCACGGGTCCAAGCACGACTAGCCCAAGGAGTGCCAGCAGCAAAACCGCAGCTGTCAGCGCTGCTTTATTGCGTCGAAAGCGCCGCCAGGCGTCCCGCCCGTAGGTGACAGGTCGGGAGGCAAAGCGCTCCTGTTCCTCGATTTGCGAAGCGCCCTCGATCACAAAATCTTTCGCAGTCAGCTCTGTCATTCGCTCACCCCCGTCCGGATCCTCGGATCCAGCAGCATCAGCAGGATGTCCGAAAGCAGGATGGAGCAGACATAGATCCCCGTCAGCACCACGTTGAGTCCCAGCACCACGAAATAATCCCTGTCGCTGATGGCGGAGATGAAGTAGCGCCCCAGACCCGGCAGTGCGAAGATGGACTCCACGATAAAGGAGCCGGCGAAAATACCCGCCACACTGACGCAGATCATGGTGACACAGGGCAGCAAAGCATTACGCAGCATGTGCTTCAAAACAATACGTCCCTCGCTCATGCCCTTGGCCTCGGCGGTGAGGATGTAATCGGCATTGACCACATCCAGCATGCTCGAACGCATATATCGGGCATAGGTGGCCAGCGGGCCCACGCACATGCATATCACCGGAAGCACCAGGTATCTGGCGCCCTTGTAGCCGGTAGTCGGGAAAACGGGCCAGGTGACCGTGAGGGCATACTGCAGCAGGGAGGCGATGACAAAGGTCGGGATGGTCGTGCCGAGCAAGGCCAGTATCATCACCGCCCGATCCGGCCAGCGATCCCGATTCAAGGCGGCGAGGATCCCGCAGCCGAGTCCTAGCGTCACGCCGATGAGCAGTGCAATGCCGCCCACAAGGGCCGAGACCGGCGAATAGTTTGCCACGATGTCCGCCACCTTCCGCCCCGGATAACGCAGGGACTGCCCCAGATCGCCGCTGAGGAGCTGCCGCAGGTACAGCAGGTATTGCTTTCCCACCGGCTGGTCGAAGCCGTAAGACGCAAGATAGTTCTGCCTGGTTTCCTCCGGCAGATCCTGCACCATGGCGGTGATGGGATCTCCTGGGATGGCGTGCAGCAGAAAGAAGGTGATGGTCGTCACAGCAAACATCACCAGAACCATATACCCGATTCGTTTGAGGATGTATTTGAACATGGGCATCCAACTTTCAAAAAGCCGATGCAGATGCGTCTGCACCGGCCTTGGTTCCTATTCAGCGGTCGGAGGTGAAGAGGGTCTTCATCCCAGTGGTGTCAAAGGGATTGACGGGGATCCCACCCACATAGCTGTAAGCATAGGTCTGCGTGGCGTTGTAGTAGGTCGGCGCGATGGCAGCCTCTGTGACCAGCATGGCCTCAGCCTGCTGGTACTTTTCCAGACGAACTGCGTCGTCCATACTGGCCGAGCCCTCGGAGACCAGGAGTGCATAGTCCGAATTCACCCAACGGGACTGACCGCCGGTGGACCAGCGGCTGAGCTGGAAGAGCGGCTCATAGGTCGAGCCCCAGCCGACGCTGCCGATCTGATAATTGCCCTCCCGGATGCTGGCAAGAGCACTCTCGGTGAAGTCGATCTCGATCTTCACACCCAAAGCGTCCTCCCACATCTGCTGATAGAGCTCGGCGTTGGTTCGGCCCGCGGCACTGGTATCGCGCCAGGTGAACTGATAGGTCAGCGCGGCAGGGTCGGATCCGAGTCCGGCCTCTGCCATTCCCTCCAGCAGCAGCGCGACGGGGTCCTGATCCTGCAGTTGGAGCAGCGGCTCGGCAGTCGCCTCACGGAAGTTGACATCCCCCACATGGCAGACGGTGGGAACAAGCCCGAAGGCAGGTGTACCCAGGCCGCCGTTTGTGATCTCAATGATCAGCGCCCGATCAAGAGCCAGCGAGAAGGCCTGACGGATCTTGGCATTCGAGAGCATGCGATCTTCACAGTTGAACACGATCATGGCGGTGCGGTCGGTGGTGATGTTCAGCACGTAAAGATCGTCCCGCGCGTCAAACTTCGCGGCGTACTCCGGCGCGTTAACCGCGGCATAGTCCAGCGAGCCGTTTTCCAGGGAGGCCATCTGGGCGCTCTCGTCGGGGATGATCTGATAGGTGAAGCGGGATAACTGCACGTTTTTCACATCCCAATACTGCTCGTTGCGGCTGAAGCTCAGCTCGCTGTTATGCACCCAGGCGTCCAGCTTGAAGGGACCGCAGGAAGAGACCGTACCCGCCTCGCTGCCGTAGCCGTCACCGCAGGCGGTCACGTCGCTTTTCCGGCATGGAAAAATGTCCACCGTGGAGAGAAAGGCCGGGTTGGGAGCGTTGAGGATAATGACCAACGTGCTGTCGTTCTCCGCTACAACACCGATCTCTTCAGGGCTCACTTCGCCGTTATACGCCGCCTCGAAGTTCACGATACTGAAAAAGTCACTGGCAAAGCTCCAGGCGTTGGCGGGGTCGGCCTCACGCCGCAGGGCAAAAGCATAATCCGCGGCCGTAACGCTCTCACCATCGTCCCAACGGTTTTCCCGCAGGGTAAAGGTGTAGGTCAGGCCGTCATCTGATACCGTCCAGATCTCCGCGCCGGCCTCGGTGACAATCCCGTTTTCGATACGGGTCAGAGGCTCTGTGATGGAGTGCAGGATGTTGCGGTCAATGATCCCCAGAAAGCGGGCGCAGTCCAGCGTGGAAGGGTCGGACGTGATCAAGGCGTTGATAAACTGCTCCGCATCCCGTGTGCTGTTGTCCTCCGGAACCGTGTTGACCGCTGCTGCAGGCTGCGTGGTTTGCGCAGCGTTCTGCGCGCCGCAGGCACAAAGCGACAATATGAGCGCAAGCGCGAGCAAAAGTGTGACGGTTTTTTTCATGGCGGTCCTCCTAAAAACGTTCTTCTTTGGACATGTAGACCGGGGCATCCAGCATAGCCAAAAGCTCCGGCGACAGATATTCTTTTCGGATCACAGCAGAGAGCACATACGCGTCAAACCAGGCGTCGGTCATTACATAATGGCCGTCCGGCCCGGTATCCATGCCATGACTGTCCTGTACCCTCCAGCGGCCGTCACTCGCCCATCCGTCGATGCTCATCACGTGGCAGGCGTTGATCTGACGATAGGCGATCGCCTCTGCTTTTGGCAGCCGTGGAGATTCAGACAGTGCAAGCTCGCCCAGGCTCCGGCTTCCCTCCTGCCGGACATCCGCGCCGATCACCACCTGCTCCCCGTTTTGCAGCTGCCGCAGGGCGAGGGCCTTGATGGTTGTCATATCCACGCTTAAAAGCGTCAGGAAGGGATCGTGCTCATCCACATTTTTTTCTTCGTGACAGGCGCATGGACTCGGCAATCGAGAACCGGGGTGGTGGATCAGCGTTACGTATTCTCTCAGGTCGATGCCGCTGTCCTGGTAAAAACCTTGCGGAGTGGTTTCTCTGTCCTGAACCCAAACGTGTTGAGGCGGTGCACCCAGCTGCTCTCGCAGGATTTCTTCGATCTCCCGGAGGATATGAGTCTTATCCGCTTCTCCGTTTCGCAGTTCCCGGGCCCCCAGGCGCAGCCGTGTATTCAGCGTCCGGGTCAAGGGGACGCTGTTCTCTGTCGCAGCGGTGTCCGGCATAGCGTCCAGCGGCACGAGTCCGTGATCCGCGACGTAGGAAGCGAAATAGCACCACTGCCCCACCGTGGAAATGGGCTCCCGCAACAGCGCGGAGAGCGCCGGGTCATTCAGCGGCCGATCTTTGCTCTCTTCAATACTCTGCAGAAAAGTCTTGCTTTTTCGCATCTGATCGAAGTAATAGATGTAGTTGGTGGAAAACTGTATCCCCAGCTTTTGCCGAAAGGGTGCCAGAGAGGCATAGATCCAGCAGCGCCCGTTCTGCTTTTGATCGCAGAGCAGACCGGGGAACAGGTCGATGTCAAATGTGCGGGACAGCATCAGACTGTAACCACGACTTTTCCGTTGACTTTTTTGCTGTCCTGAGCAGCCACTGCGTCCTGAATATGGTCCAGATCAAATACCTGACCGGCGTGGGGCTGCAGATCATGTGCGTTCAGAAAAGCGAAGATCTCATCCATGATCTCCTGCGTGGGGTAATTGGAGAAAAAGCCGGTGAGATACACACCGTTAGGTATTTCTTTGATGGGGTCGAAGTTGTCCAGCTCAAACACACCGCCCAGAATGCCGGTGTTGCAGACGATAGCCCCCTTGTCCACAGCGGTCAGCGTATCCCGCAGATTTCGCGGGCCGATCAGATCCAACACCTTGGTAACGCTGTGAACCTTTCCGGTGATCACGCCCTCGTCCAGGACGATCTCGTCCGCGCCGGCCTCTTCAAGAAGTCCGAACTTGCTCTCCCGGTGGGTCGTGCCGATCACCCGGCAGCCCAGTGCTTTGGCCAGTTGGATGACAGCGTAGCCCAGCGCGCAGGTTGCGCCGCGTACCAGCAGCGTGTCGTCCGGCTTTAGCTGCAGACACTCAAACAACGAGCCCCATGCGGTAAAATAGGTCTCCGGCACTGCGCCAAGCTGTCCCCAGGGAAGGTCGCTGTGAACGGCAAACACATGGTGCTCCGGCAACAGGGCATATTCCGCGTAGCTGCCGTCAAAGCTGCGGCCCATACCACCCATAAGTGCACATACCTTTTGCCCTTTCTCAAAGCGGCTGTCACCGGGATCGGCTACTTCGCCCACACATTCGATGCCGGGGATGACCGGCTTCTTGATATAATTCTCTTCAATTTCCATTGTGCGGAGTACCTTTTCCGAATGGTTCAGGCCAAAGGCTTTCACTTTTACCAATACCCAGCCTGATTTAACCTGGGGCACCGGCATCTCAGTCAGCTTGATTTCTTCAATCGGTGTAACCTTTTCCAATACAACTGCTTTCATGGATCAGCCTTCTTTCTCGTAGTTTCTTGGTTATTTATAATCAGCATGTCCGCAAGCCGGTCGCTCAGCATATTTCCCAAACGTTTTTCCAGGTGACGCACTTCGCCGCTGCCCTTGATTTCCACTGTATTTTCTTCGTTTCTTGTTCGCTCTCTGCTTTCAAACTCCGTCAGCTCCGGATCGCTCAGGAATGAGAACGTCGCTCCCTCCTCGCGGAGGATTTCCAGCACGAACCAGAGCTCAGGATGCCGGAGCATATCCGCCCCCCTCAGGAAAAAGTGGGGCTGGCGGTGATAGAGAATACTGAAATCCAGGCAGTTGTACAAAACATCTTCCAACTGCTTTCCGCTCAGGCTCTGCAAGCCTGAACCCATATCCAACTCAAAGGTAAACAGCTGTTCCGTGTTAATCACTCCTTAGCTTGCTTCCATTATACATATGTCCACATATGACGCAAGTACGCACCTTTTTGTAACTATAGACTTTCTTCAAATCCCACTTGCGCTCTGTCCTGTATTACAGTATAATTTAAGTGTAACATTTTATTTGAAAGCAATAGAGGTGTTGGAAATGAGATCCAAGGAGGATATTCTTCCCGAATGTCCGGTAGCCACGACGGTCTCACTTATTGGAAGCAAATGGAAGCTGCTCATCATGCGCAATCTTCTCGGGCGCCCATGGCGCTTCAACGAGCTGCAAAAGAGCATCGACGGCATCAGCCAGAAGGCACTGACCGAGGCGCTTCGCTCCATGGAAGCCGACGGCATTGTCCGCCGCACCGTCTATCCAGAAGTCCCTCCCCGGGTGGAATATTCATTGACGGAACTCGGCGAATCTATGCGTCCGATCATCAAGGCAATGGAGAAATGGGGATCGGCGTACAAGGAGCAAATCAATTACAATTATCCCGGATAATAACAGGGGCTCAGTTCAAAAATGATGGTGTTCCCGGCATCGATGAACACCTGATGGATGGTTGACTCCGGCACATTCTCGGATTTGCAGGCTTTCGGTCCCTTGTTGCACCGGGTGTTGCACTGCCAGTAGATTTTCTGTGGTCTGTTCTTATGCGCCTTTCTCCCGTAGATACAGCCGCATTCCCCACAGATGATTTTGGCTGTAAACGGTCTCACGTCACCGCCGTAACCGTAATGGGTAATGTGATGCTCCTCTTTGTATGCTTCGAGCCTTTCCATCTCCTGCTGGACCGCATTCCACTCGTCTCGCGGGATGATCCCGGTGTGGCTGTCCTTCACGTAGTATTGGGTGATTTGGCCTTCGTTGCGGACCTGCTTCTTCGTCAGGAAGTCAGCCGTGTATGTTTTCTGCAGGAGGCTGTCTCCCATATACTTTTCGTTCTTCAGGATGGCGTCAATGGTCGCTTTAAGCCACTTCGGTTCACCGCTTGTTCCCGGAACGCCTTCTTCATTCAGCCTTTTCGCAATGGCTGTGGAAGTAAAGCCTTCCAGAAACTCCCGGTAAATTCTCCGGATCAGCTTGGCTTCCTCCTCATTCACAATCAGGCGTCCGTTTTCCCCTTTGTCAAAGCCCATGAACTTACTGGCATTGTCATGAGGGATGCCCTTCTGGAATTTGCTGCGGATGCCCCATTTGGTGTTTTCGGAGATATTCCGCGACTCATCCTGCGCGAGTGACGAGAGAATCGTCAGGAGAAGCTCGCCGGTTGTCTCGGTGGATCTTATGTTCTCTTTCTCGAAAATCAC
>JAILFJ010000084.1 GCA_024697625.1 Oscillospiraceae bacterium | reverse complement strand
CCTTCGGAAAGGCGGAGATCTTCGATGCCGCGAAGGAGATGTACCACGCCATGGGCGAGGAGACCGGCGCCTTCATCGACGAGATGCTGGAGAGCGAGGCCTTTGACGTGGACAGCCGGAAGAACAAGTGGGGCGGCGGTTACTGCACGGACTTCCCGAAGTGGAAGCAGCCCTTTATCCTGGCAAACTTCAACGGTACGGCAGGGGACGTGGACGTGGTGACCCACGAGGCGGGACACGCCCTGAACGCGTGGCTCATTGCGGACAACCGCTTCGCCCTGGAGCTGGGCTGCGGCGGCATGGAGACCGCGGAGACCCACTCCATGAGCATGGAGTTCTTTGCCTGGCCGTATATGGAGAAGTTCTTCGGCGACCGGGCCGGGGACTACTGCTATATGCACGCGCTGGAGAGCTTTTCCTTCCTGCCCTACGGGACCATGGTGGACGCCTTCCAGCACATCGTGTATGAAAACCCGGAGATGACGCCGGCTGAGCGCAACGCCGCCTGGCTGAAGCTGGAGAAGGACTTCCGGCCGCACATCTCCATGGAGGGGATCCCCTATCTGGAGGAGGGCACGCGCTGGCAGTACCAGATGCACATCTATGAGATGCCCTTCTACTACATCGACTACTGCCTGGCACAGACGGCGGCCTTCTGCTTCCTGCTGGCCTCGCGGGAGAACTATGAGGACGCGTTTGCGCGCTATCTGCACCTGAGCCGCCAGGGCGGCGAGAAGCTCTGGACGGAGCTTCTGAAGGAGGCGGGCTTCCGCACGCCCTTTGAGCCCGGCGCCCTGAAGGAGCTGGCGGAAAAGGTGGAGCAGATGCTGAACGATATCCGCGGACAGACAGGAAGAGAATAATGGCAGAAAAAGAAAATAGCTGCAAGGTCTCGGTGCTCTGCGCGACCTACAACCACGAGGAATACCTGGCCCAGACGCTGGAGAGCTTCGTCTCGCAGAAGACGGATTTCCCCTTTGAGATTCTGGTCAACGAGGATGCCTCCACCGACGGCACAAGGGAGATTCTGCGGCGCTTCGCGGAGAAGTACCCGGAGCTGATCCGGCCCTTCTATCAGGACGAGAACCTCTACTCGCGCCGCATCAACCTCTATGACAGGGTGCTCTTTCCGGAGGTCCGGGGGGAGTACATCGCCGTCTGCGAGGGTGACGACTACTGGTGCGATGAGGAAAAGCTGCAGCGGCAGGTGAGCTTTCTGGACGCGCATCCGGACTACTCCGCCTGCGTCCACAACAGCATCGGCCGCTTCTCGGACGGGAGCGAGGACCGGGTCCTCTTTGCACAGGACGGGGACCGGGACATCCCCTTTGAGCAGGTGGTGCAGGGCATGTCCCACGCCTTTCATACGAGCTCGATTCTGGCGAGGAAGGAGTTTATTCTGAACCCGCCGGACTACCGCTTCGTGGCCTATGCCCACGGCTTCACGGACTACGCCATCGGCGTGCGCCTCTGTCTGGAGGGCAAGGTCCGCTTTCTGGACCGCTGCATGTCGGTCTACCGCATCGGCAGCAACCCCTCGGCCTGGAGCAACGGCGTGAACCGCGAGTATAAGAAGCTCACCCGCTTTGTGAGCGGGGAGATCGCCATGCTGAAAACCCTGCTGCCCCGCCTGAACGAAGAACAGAAGGCGGCGGCGGAAGAGGTCATTCTGGAGCGGGAGTATGAGCTTCTGTATCTGGAGGGCAGGGTGGACGAGATGGTGAAGCCCCCCTATGACCGGATCCACAGAAAGATGGGCCGGGGCCGCATCCTCTCCACGGAGATCAAGCGGGCCTTCCCGCGGCTGCACCGGCTGTACCGGAAGAAAAAAGGCTATGAGGACTGAGAGGCGGCATGGATAACAGGACCAAGGTGATCAGCAACTTCCTCTGGCGCTTCTTTGAGCGCTTCGGAGCTCAGCTTCTGAACATCATCGTCATGATCGTTCTGGCCAGAAAGCTCGGACCCGGACCCTCCGGACAGATCGCCGTCGTGATGGCGCTCATCAATATTCTGAGAGTCTTCGCGGACAGCGGCATGGCCAACGCCCTGATCCAGAAAAAGGACCCGGACGACCTGGACTTCTCCTCCGTCCTCTATTTTAACCTCGCCTTCAGCGGCATTCTCTACCTGCTGCTCTTTCTCACGGCGCCCCTCTTCGCCCGCTTCTACCACGAGCCGGAATACACGGCGATTCTGCGGGTGCTGGGGCTCATTGTGGTCATCTCCGGCCTCTACAACGTGCAGCAGGCCTACGTCTCCAAGACCATGCAGTTTAAGCGCTTCTTCTTCGCGACTCTGGGAGGGACCGTCTTCTCGGGGACCTTGAGCATCGCCATGGTCTATCTGGGCTTCGGCATCTGGTCCCTGGTGGCGCTGCAGCTCTCGGGCTTTCTGGTGAACACCCTGATCCTCTGGTTCACGGTGGGCTGGCGTCCGAAGCGGATCTTCTCCGCGGAGCGGCTGAAGGGGCTCTTCTCCTACGGCTGGAAGCTGCTGGCGGCGTCCTTCATCGACACGGTCTATACGCAGATCTATTCTCTGATCATCGGCCGGCGCTATCCGAAGGAGCAGCTGGGGCAGTTTGACAAGGGCAAGAACTGGCCGGAGCAGGTCACCACCAGCATCAACGCCTCCCTGGACAGCGTGCTGCTGCCGGTGCTGGCGGAGAAGCAGGACGAGAAAACGGCGGTCCGGGAAATGACCCGCCGGGCCATCAAAACCAGCTCCTACCTGATGATGCCGGTGATGGCGGGGCTGGCCGCCTGTGCCTCCCCGCTGGTGCATCTGCTGCTGGAAGAAAAATGGATGCCCTGCGTCCCCTATCTGCAGATCTTCTGCGCCGTCTATGCCTTCTACCCGCTGCACACGGCAAACCTCAACGCCATCAAGGCCATGGGCCACAGCGATATCTTTCTGAAGCTGGAGATCCTCAAACGGGTGGTGGAGACCCTGATCCTCCTCTTCACCAGCCGTTACGGCGTCTTTGAAATGGCGCTGGGTCTGCTGGCCTCGGACATCATCTCGCAGCTGATCAACGCCTGGCCGAACCGGAAGCTGCTGGACTACCCCTATCTGATGCAGCTGAAGGACATGGCCCCCTGCATTCTGCTCTCGCTTTTCATGCTGGGCTGCATTCTGCCGCTCACAAGGCTTGGCCTCGGCGACGGGCTGACCCTGCTGATCCAGGTGCCGCTGGGGGTCCTGATCTACGCGGGCGGCTCGCTGCTCTTTCAGGTCGACAGCTTTACCTATCTTCTCGATGTGATCCGCGGTCTGCGCAGACGCGGAAAGGAAAAAGAATGAAAAAACTATTGCTTCTGGGCGGCTCCCGCTATCTGCTCCCGGTGATCCGGGAGGCCAGAGCGCTGGGCTGCCAGGTCTTCACCTGTGACTATCTCCCCGACAACTACGCCCACCGCTACGCGGACGCCTATTATAACGTCAGCATCACGGACCGGGAGGCCGTCCTGCGCCTTGCCCGGGAGCTGGGGATCGACGGCGTGATGTCCTTCGCCTGCGACCCGGGTGTGGTCACCGCGGCCTGGGTGGCGGAGAAGCTGGGGCTTCCCAATGTGGGGCCCTATGAGTCGGTGGCCATCCTGCAGGACAAGGGTCGCTTCCG
>JAILFJ010000072.1 GCA_024697625.1 Oscillospiraceae bacterium | reverse complement strand
GCCAGGATGATCAAGATTCACAAGAGAAAAGACACTTGGCAGATTTGCAATTGCAAGAAATCGATCCTGAATTTGTTCGAGCAACTTAATACACAAATGGCAGTGGAATTGCTGCCTACCTAAAAATGGAAATTACTGTGTCTAAACAATATCTAAGATCGAATCTTAGATACACCTTAGATTTTTCCCCGATTCCGGAAAAAACGTGACCTGAGAAAAGCTGCGGCTTTGCGGGCTTTTGGCGGCGAAAAGCATTGAAATTACTTGCTTTTTCCCGCTGCACCATTTGGCGCTATCTTCCGTCAAAACCACGCAGGCGGGTCTTGGCCGATCGGTCTTGAAAATCGTTAGGGGGCAACTCCACGCGGGTTCGAATCCTGCACCCTCCGCCACATTGGTACACAGACTATGATCCAATAGTCTGTGTACTTTTTTGCGTATTTGCCCGGGAAAACCGTTGAAACAAGGGCAAAGCGAGACAGGTGGGTGCAATCTTGCATCTGCCCATCTCGCATTCTTGCTTTTTCTACTTATACGCCTCATCTGGATTTGCACCCACCATCTACACTTTTGGCGTATCTCGAGAAACGCCACTTCAGGTTGTCCCATTGCATTGTCATAGCTACCGCAATCTGCACTCTTTTATTCCATCTTTTCGACTTCTTTTGTATTTTGAAGGTGGAAATCTGCAGTAACTCGTGATATATTACTTTGCTTAGTAGGCTGATGTTCTGAGGGGGAAGTCATATGCTTCAATATAATGTAGAATTTGATTTGAAGACACGAATGCTTGCAAACAGCAGGATACAGACGGCGCCTGCGGAAAAGTTCGGTGTGTCTTTTTCAAATGTGAACCGTATCAGAAACCGCCGCGATCAGATCGTCAACAGAACCTTTGTGGGGATGTACTCGGGCAGAGTATGGAATAATCAGTAAGGAGAAGCAGCCGTGAATTTGGAAGACATCATTCGTGTTCTTGGATTTATACTGATACTGACCTACCTGATCTGCGGGTTTGACGATGCAATATGGGTCATATGCGCATCTGTCAGCGCTTTGCTGCACAGGAAAGAAGCCAAAGATGACGTTCTTTCCTTTGACACATTGCGAAATACGCCGCCAAAGATGTTGGCGGTCGCCATTGCAAGCTGGCAAGAAGCAAATGTCATCGGGGATATGATCACAAATTTTCTAAACACAACAGACTATCCCAAATCCATGTATCATGTGTTTATCGGCGTATATCCAAATGACCCGGATACGATTGCGGCTGTGAACGCGGCCAGTGCGATTTATCCCAATGTGCACGCAGTGATCAACTGCAAGGATGGCCCTACGACCAAGGCGCAGAATATTAATCATGTGATCAGGCAGATTCGATATTTTGAGCAGGAGCATCATATCCATTTCGCATCCCTGACCGTCCATGATTCTGAGGATGTGATTCATAGCTATGAGCTGCTTTCCGCAAATTACCTGATCGATTATCATGACGCGCTTCAATTCCCCGTATTTCCGATCATCGAAATGCCGCGCTTCAGCAATTTCTTTCGGCAGCTAACGACCACGACCTATGCGGATGAATTTGCAGAAAACCATTATATTACGCTGGTACAGCGTAAGAATTTGAATGCCTTTGTTCCCTGTGCCGGGACAGGTTTTACCTTGTCCAGAAAGTGTATTGAACAATTCGGGGACGAAGATGTTCTGCCGTCGGAGAGCCTGACAGAGGACTATCTTCTCTCCCTGAACCTGTACAAAAAGGGCATTCCCCTCCACTATGTACTGAACCGTCTTCCCCGCGTGATGAAAAACGGCAAAATCCGCGCAGATTTTATCACCACCAGAGCCCTTTTCCCATCTACCTTCCGTGCGGCGGTTCGGCAGAAAACCAGATGGACCTATGGGGTTACAATGCAATCTGTCCATCTCCGGGATGTATTCCGGTCAAGAGGCATATCCCTTGCAGGACGGTATTCGTTCTATAAAGATTTGAAGGCAAAGGTTCTGAATCTCATACCTCTGTTTGGATATTTAGCCTCCGTTTACTGTATCATTGCGATGCTTTTCCACTTTGAGCCGCTGTATCTGCCGGGATCTCCGGTGCCGGCCTTGGCGCTGATCGTTTTCGTGATCACTGTGTTTCGTCAGGCATTTCGCGCCTATGCCTTGTATCGTGTATACGGTTTTCGCAGCGTGTTCTTCGGCTGCCTGCTGCCGCCGCTCTTTCCTATTCGCCTGATCTATGGCAATATCATCAATTTTACAGCAACCGTTTGTGCCATCCGGCAGAGGTTAACCGGACGTCCGACAGCTGCAAGCCGTTCTGACAAAGCGCATCGCGACAGCGCAGCAAAAACCGTCAAATGGGCAAAGACAGATCACACCTTCCTGACTAAGGATCAGCTCCGCGTATATCGCAGAATGCTTGGAGATACCCTGATTGCACAGGGAAATGTGACGCCAAAGCAGTTATATGACGTGCTGCAGCATATGGATAAAGCGCACGGACAGCATATCGTCGATTACCTGATCGAAAGAAGAATCATCACGGAAGAACAGATGATACGGGCCTTGGGGCATGTGAAGCACATACAGTACATACCCGATCAGGTCGCTGCAAAGTTGGACTATGAAGATGCACTGAAGCAGTTTGACATCAAGAAACTGCAAATGCTCAAAATACTGCCGTTGTCATTTGACAATAATCAGTGGTTCATCGGCGTGTGCGATTCGACAACGGATCAAAATCTGCAAGAATTTATGGAGATGAGCGGCTGCAGCATATGCCGGATGTACATAACTACGCGCTTCCTTGAAGAAGCTCTGCAAGCCGCGATAACGGGCACGGAAAAAGAAGCTGCCCCTCACAGGCATCTTTCTTCTCTGCAGATGTATCATGCGGGTCTCATCAGCTATGAGCAGGCTGTTTTGATTGGCATCTATGCCGGCTTCAACAGCCGTCCAGAGGAGGAGATCCGCGAAATCATGGGGCTTGCTTATCCATGTCCGTCGGAAGCCGTCTCCGGTGAGAAATAATCAAAGACTCGGAAAAGGCGGTTCCGGCGGCGGGCATTGCCCGAATACAGGCGTACGGAAGGTACGTTGTCCGAATTGAAATGAAGGCAGGAAGGAGAGAAGCGCAGCTATGTCGGGAAGAAAGAAAATTTTGTGCGTCTTTGGAACGCGTCCCGAAGCGATCAAAATGTGCCCCCTGGTATTGGAACTCAGGAAAAGAGACGCTCTTAAAGTAACGGTCTGTGTGACCGGACAGCACCGGCAGATGCTTGACCAGGCCCTTTCTGTCTTCGGTGTAGTTCCTGATTACGATCTCAGCATCATGAAAGAGCGCCAGTCTCTGTTTGATATTACGGCAGGTATTCTGGACAGATTGAAGAGCGTACTGGAAAGCGAGCGCCCCGATGTCGTTCTGGTACATGGGGATACGACAACGTCATTTGCCGCTGCTCTTTCCTGCTTCTATCTGCGGATTCCTGTGGGCCATGTGGAGGCAGAGCTGAGAACCTACAATATCGATTCTCCCTACCCGGAAGAGTTCAACCGGGAAGCTACAGGAATTATCAGCCAGTATCATTTTTCTCCAACGCCGTTATCCGCCTCCAACCTCATCAGGGAGGGCAGAAGACCTGAGAACATCTATATTACCGGCAATACCGTGATAGACGCGATGAAGCATACGGTCAGGAAGGACTATACCCACCCGGAGCTGGATTGGGTCGGAGGGGACAGGCTGATATTCATTACCGCCCATCGAAGGGAGAACCTCGGCGTTCCCATGCGGCACATGTTCCGGGCCATTCGGCGTGTGCTTGAAGAGCATTCGGATTGTAAGGCTCTGTACCCGGTTCATATGAATCCTCTTGTGCTTCGTACTGCGGAAGAAGAGCTTTCTGGCTGCGACCGAATTCATCTGATTGAACCGATCAGCGTTTTTGATTGCCATAATTTTGAAGCCAGGTCATTCCTCTGTCTGACGGATTCCGGCGGTATACAGGAGGAGTGCCCCTCTTTTGGGGTTCCTGTGTTGGTAATGCGGGATACGACCGAACGTCCGGAAGGCATTGAAGCCGGAACGCTCCGCCTGACCGGTACGGATGAGGAAACGATCTATCGCTCTTTCACGCTTCTGCTTGAAAACAAGCACGAATACTTAAAAATGAGCCAAGCCTGCAACCCTTACGGCGATGGACATGCCTGTGAACGAATCGCGGATATTCTCGAGGGAAAGCCGTATTCTCCCTTCGTCGTGTAATAATGATCATCGCAATGAATCTATGGCGCAGCAGCCACGCTGCCGCGCTGAACTGCAAAACGGCTCGGGGCTGTAAAAAAGGACGCCGCCCAGAGTTCAAAGAGAAATGAACAGCTATCTTATATTCTTATTTCGATATTCCCCCGGGGTTTGGCCGGTATGCTTACGGAATACCATGGTGAAATAACTCTGGTCACAGAAGCGCAGCAGGGATGCGATCTGCGGGATCGTCCGGTCCGTGGCGGCCAGGAGTTGCTTGGCAGCTTCTACACGTTCCCGGATCAGATATTCCCGCATGGTCATCCCGGTGTGTGTCTTGAACAGGCGGCTGAGATGATAAGGGCTGAGGCCCACGGCTTTGGCAATATCTTCGGTGCGGATCTCCTGGGTCAGATGGTCGGATAAATAATGTCTGGCCTTCTCCACATGGACGTTGCCTGTGTCCCGGTCTCTTGTGAGCTTCACCATCTCGCTGAACCGGAGCGCAGCCTCGCTGACAAGTGTCGGAATCTCCGTCACGCTCTTGTGCTGGCTTAAGCGGCGCAGAGCCTGATCCGCCACGGCATTGGCCTCCGGCGGGTATACGCCTCCCTGGATGGCCGCAATCATGAAGGTGTTGACCAGGCTGACCGTCAGGTACTCCAGCTGCTTGCGCTCATCCCTGGTGATACGCCCGGCCGGGAACTTTTCCAGCTGAACATGCAACTGATTCTTGAGTTGGGCCGTCTCCCCGTTTTGCACCAGCAGAAACAGGGGATGGACATCCCAGAAGGTAGTGTTGAGATAGCTCTCTTCGGAGTCGAGCAGCTTTTGATGGACGGTTTCGGACATTGGATTGTCATCTCCCTGAAAAAAGAGCAATTTTACAATACAATCAGCAGAATGATTATATCAAATCATTCTGCTTTTTTCTATACTGAAATCAAGAATCATATAAGGGGGGGATCTCCATGAAAAAACGCATCATTCGCATTTTTTTGATCCTGCTGGTTGTATTGCTTCTGTTCTATGCGGCGTTGAAGATCTACGTGGCGATCGAAGCGAAAAAGCGCGCGGAGGCGCCCGGCAATCAGACGGAATACGACATCGGCAGCCTGGAAAAGCATGTGAATTCCCCGCTTGCCGGGAAAACCATCCTCTTTCTCGGCAGCAGCGTGACCGAGGGAGCCGCGGCGGAGAGGCAGTCCTTTGTGGAGCTGTTTCAGACACTGGATGGCGTCATGGCTATCAAGGAGGCCAAAAGCGGCACAACGCTGGTGGACAAGGCCTCTGCCTTGGCAGCCATCGCTTTCGGAAACGGGGACAGTTACGTCAGGCGTTTAAGGCAGATCGATACGAACACACCGATCGATTGCGTCGTCGTGCAGCTCTCCACGAACGACGCTACCATGAAGTTGCCGATCGGAGAAATCAGCGACAGTACAGATCTTGCCTCCCTCGACACCCAGACGGTCACCGGGGCCATGGAGTGGATCATCCGCTATAGTCAGGATACCTGGTGCTGCCCGGTGGTGTTCTACACTGGCTCGTACTATGACAGTGCGGAATATGATGCCATGGTGGAGCGTCTGTTTGAGCTGCGGGACAAGTGGGGCATCGGTGTGATTGACCTCTACACGGACGAGGCCTTCAATGCCATCGACGCAGAGACCTATGCCTTTTATATGTACGATCCCATTCATCCCACAAAAGCGGGTTACTATGAATGGTGGTTCCCCAAAATGGAAGCGGATCTGATTGAAATCCTGAGTGAGAAGGAGGCGTAAGACCATGTCAAAACTCGGCGTTTTGCTCTGGCGGCACATCTTTGAAACCGGTGATGCCAAGCGGCTTGCCAAACAGGTGCAGGACCTGAGCGACCTGCATATCGTCCGGGATCTGTCCTATCTGAACGACGGCGGGCAGGGCCATCTCTTCGACATCTATGAGCTGCCCGATCTCTCGGCCGATGCGTCGGTGCTCATCAACATTCACGGCGGCGGGCTCTTTGCTAGCTACAAGGAGGTCAATGTCAACTTCAACTACGAGTGGGCGCGGCTTGGTTACCGGGTGGTCAGTCTCAGCTACCGCCGCATCCCCGAGACCACGCTCTGGCATCAGATCGACGACTGCATGGCGGCGCTGCGCTATCTGAAAGCCCACGCGGCGGAGTATCATCTGAACCTGGATCGCTGCGTTCTTACGGGCGACTCTGCAGGCGCGTTGCTGAGCCTGTTTGCGCTCAGCATCAACGGCAGCAAGAAACTGCAGGAGACATTCGGCATCGAGGGCGCGGGCATCCCCTTCCGGGCGGCGGGCTTCGTCTCCATTATGCTGGACACCCAGCGCCGCGACCTGATGTGCGCCATCAACAATGTGGTCACGGACAAGAGCGACAGGGGCAGACCCCATGAGAAATATCTGCTTGACCCGGCCAGGCTCCTGGGCGATGCCATACTGCCGCCCCTGTTTCTGGTCTCCAGCGCAGAGGATCTGATCGGCAAGGATACGTTGAAGTTCGACCGGCTGCTGACAGAAAAGGGCTTTGCCCACACGCTGCTGAGCTTCCCCAAGGGCAGGGAGCGCAAGCTGGTGCATGTGTTCTCGGTCATGTACCCCATGTACCCGGAGAGTCGGGAGGTCTTTACGAAAATGGACGCGTTTTTCAAGGAGGTCTTGTGATGGGAAAGAAATACTTTGCCTGGAGCTTTGACGACGGGCTGGAGCAGGACAGGAAGATCATCGAGATTCTGAAAGAATACCGCCTCGGCGCCACCTTCCATCTCAATTCCGGTCTGTTCGGGGAGAAAACCTGGGAGGGGCGGATCGGCAATCTTGGCATGACGGAGATGCCCGCCGCGAAATACGAGGCGAAGGCGCGCCATCTGCTGCCCTATGTGCCGCATTTTCGGATTCCGGCGGACGAAGTGGTACAGGTCTACAAGGGCTTTGAGATTGCCTCCCACACCTGCCGCCATGTGAATCTGGTCAGGTGCACAGAGAATGAGCGCCGCGCGGAGATCGGCGGGGACGTTAAGGCCCTGTCCGAGCTGTTCGGCCAGCCGGTAGTTGGCTTTGCCTACCCCTACGGGATCGGCGCAAAGCAGAGCCGGGACGCACTGAAGACCACGGGTATAAGATATGCGAGGGTGGCCACAAGCAGCAAAGGTTTTTCTTTCCCGGCCGATCCGCTGGTCACGCCCCTGGGAGGATGGCACCTCTCGAAGAATATCTTTGAGCGCCTGGACGCCTTCTTCCATCTGGACGCGGAACAGGAGGACGCCTTTTTCCTGATGTTCGCCCACGGCTACGAGTTTGACTTCGGCACCAAAGAGAGCAACTGGAACAAGTTCAAGCGCATCTGCGAGACAGTGGCGAAGCACGACGATGTGATAGCCTGTTCCATCGGGGAAGCCTTCCGGAGGCACGAGGAGGGCTGAAGATGGAACAGCATTGGGGCATGATCTGGCACCAGGCCATGACCCGCTCTTTCCTCAAGGGGAAAGCCTTCGGCCGGAACAAGACCGTTGTGTTTACCCTTTCTGCGCCAGTCTCCGGGGATAACCTGCGCATCCGCTGCCAGGGGCGGCAGATACCGGCCGATGCCTTTGATCTGGGAAAGCTCACAGGAAAGGAAGCATGAAGCATGCAGACGAAAGCAAGCTTTTACGATACCGTCACCGAACGGGAATTGAAGAACAAAGCGCTGGCCTTTGAAGCGGCTGCCGAGGGCATCGTCCTGCTGGAAAACGACGGCGCGCTGCCCTTAAAGCCGGGTAAGCTGGCGCTCTTCGGCGCCGGGGCGGCCTACACCATCCAGGGCGGCAGCGGCAGTGGGGAGGTCAACGTCCGTCATGCGGTGAATGCCCTGGAAGGGCTGGAAAACGCCGGTTTTACCGTCACCACGAAGGACTGGATCGAGCGTTATGACATTGCGTGGAAGCAGGGCAAGGAGGCCTTTATTCGGGAGAACCGCAAAAAGCTGCGCCGCCTCTCGGCCCACCTTCTGGCCGAGCTTATGGCTGCGGAGTACCGCTATCCCAGCGGGGACGCGATCACCGAACAGGAGGTCGAGACAAGCGGCACCGACACCTGCGTCTACATTCTCTCCCGCCAGTCCGGCGAGGGACACGACCGAAAGGATGAGGCGGGCAGCTTCCGCCTGACTGAGACGGAGATCCTGAACATCCGCCTCTGCGCCGGGCGCTATGAGCGTTTCATTCTGGTGCTGAACACCGGGGCTGTGATCGACCTCTCTCCGCTGGACGGGATCGGAGGCATCAATGCCCTGGTCTATATGAATCAGCCGGGCATGGAGGGCGGCAGCGCCCTGGCCGCAGTGCTGACCGGGCAGCGTGTTCCCTCCGGCAAGCTGGCCGTGACCTGGCCGAAGCGCTATGAGGATATCCCCTTTGGCGATGAGTTTGGCCCCTATGCGTCTGACGCTGATCACGCCCCCTACCGCGAGGGCATCTATGTAGGCTATCGGTACTTTGACAGCTTCGGCGTCGAACCGCGCTATGCCTTCGGTTACGGCAAAAGCTATACAGATTTTGTACTTGAAACAAAGGCCGTTGAGCGTATTGGGATAAATGTGCAGCTTTCCGTTGCGGTCACGAATACCGGGGCTTGCAGCGGAAAAGATATCGTACAGGTTTACGTCAGCTGCCCCCAGGCCGGGCAGGACAGGGAGTACCAGCGCCTCGCCGCCTTCGGCAAGACACGGTTGCTCGCCCCGGGAGAGGGCGAAAAGCTGACCCTGCGTTTTCCGCTTGCGGCGCTCTCCAGCTACGATGAAAAGGCCGCGGAGACCTATCTGGCAGCCGGGAACTATATCCTCCGCGTGGGCGATTCCTCCCGCGACACCGTTCCCGCAGCAAAGCTGACACTGTCGGAGCGAGTCGTGCTCAGCCGCCACAGGAATCTCTGCGCTGCAAAAGAACAGCTTCAGCAGCTCAACGGGAACAAGCTTCCCACGGAGACGCTGCCCGAAGGTCTGCCCATCCTGACGATCGACCCCTCTCTGTTCCAAACGGTGGAATACAGTTATGAACCGAAAAAAGAAGCCCTGTCGGAGAAGACAAAGGCTTTTCTCGACAGCTTCACCGCCGAAGACATGGTCAAGTTCTGTGCGGGTACGGGACTCTTCGGCGAGAACAGGGGCTTTCGCGTTCCCGGCGCGGTGGGCCACATGACCACGGATTATCTCGACCGGGGTATCTCCAACCGGGAGCTCTGCGACGGCCCGGCCGGGCTGCGCATCCAGCGCCGCTCCACCATCGACAGAAAGGGCAGGATCAAGGCAGTGGACGCTGCTATCTCCCTCTATGAGTTCCTCCCCGGATGGCTGACGAAGCTGCTGTTGGGCAATCCCGAAAAGGAGCAGCTGCTGTACCAGTTCGTGACCGGCTTCCCCGTGGCGGCCGCTGTGGCCCAGAGCTGGAACGCGCCCCTGGCCGAGGAGATCGGCCGGGCTGTCAGCGCAGAGATGACGGAATACGGCGTCACCTGGTGGCTGGCTCCGGCGCTGAACATCGTGCGCAATCCTCTCTGCGGGCGCAACTATGAGTACTACAGCGAGGATCCGCTGCTCTCCGGCAGGCTGGCCGCCGCCGTGACCCGCGGGGTGCAGACCACACCCGGTAATTACGTGACCATCAAGCACTTTGCCGCCAACAACCAGGAGGAAAACCGCTACTATGTCTCCTCCGATCTGGACGAGCGCACGCTGCGGGAGATCTATCTGCGGGGTTTTGAGATCGTTGTTCGGGAGAGTGCGCCCAGGGCGGTCATGTCTGCCTACAACAGGATCAACGGCATCTACTGCGCCAACAGCCGGGAGCTCTGCACAGACATCCTGCGCGGCGAGTGGGGCTTTGACGGCATCGTGATGACCGATTGGCTCTCCACCGGGGAAGACCGGGCGGATGAAGCGGGCTGCCTCAACGCAGGCGTCGATCTCATCATGCCCGGCGGCAAGAAGGTTGTAAAGGCACTGTTGAACGCATACAGAGGCGGCCGCCTCTCTCTTGATACGCTCCGCCAAAGCTGCGGCCGGGTGCTGGAAGAGGTCTTGGAGTAAAGGGATAAGCTGCGGACACCTTTCGGTGCAAATACCCTTCTCTGGACGCCGTTTGGTACAAAACAGACATAAAAGGCAGGTAATTTTGACAGAGATTACCTGCCTTTGTTCTTTTAATCTTCCAAATGGCAGTCTACCGCGTCTGATCCGGTGCAGCTCCCAGCGAGAATTTTGCCAACCGTTTGGCCAGGACCCTTTATCTCCTATTTAACAGGGTTTCGCTGTCGTTTTCTCCCGCAGATGCTTATTTTTCAGGTGTTTCAGAGCATTCCGTCCCTTGCTGACGTTGTGGTAAATATTTCCGGAAAAGTGTAAAGTGTAAAAAAGGAGAAGAATTTCCTTCGGAACTGTGGTAGAATGGAGTCCATGCCGCTCCATGCGTGTTTTGAATTCAGAATACAGACGCATACAGCGGCACACCATGATGCAAAATCTTGAGGAATGGGAGAACGGACCCTTTATGCCAAAGAAATCGAACATACCGGACCGGATCGAGATCCGGGGTGCAAAAGTACATAATCTGAAGAACATAGACGTGGATATTCCGCTGAATCAGATCGTAGGGATCGCGGGTGTCTCCGGCTCCGGAAAGTCCTCCCTGGCGTTAGGGGTACTGTATGCCGAGGGCTCAAGGCGCTATCTCGAATCTCTCTCCACCTATACCAGACGGCGGATGACGCAGGCCGGCAGAGCACAGGTGGACGACGTGCGCTATGTTCCGGCAGCCCTTGCGTTGCACCAGAGGCCCGGTGTTCCGGGAATACGCAGCACCTTCGGTACCTCTACGGAGCTTCTGAACAGTCTTCGGCTTATGTTCTCCCGTCTTTCCGTATACCGTTGCCCCAACGGGCACGACGTGCCTCCGACACTGGATTTTGCGGCAGAAAAGGAAGTACTGTGCCCCACCTGCGGTGAAGTCGTACAGCCCATCGGGGCAGAGGATCTGGCCTTCAACAGCGGCGGTGCCTGCAAATGCTGCGGAGGGACAGGCACGGTTCGCACCGTTGATCGCCGTACGCTCGTTCCCGACGAGAATCTCACCATCGACGGCGGCGCAGTCGCTCCGTGGAACAGCCTGATGTGGTCGCTGATGACGGACGTCTGCCGTGCCATGGGAGTGCGGACGGATATCCCCTTCAGGGATCTGACAGAAAAAGAAAAAGAGATCGTCTATGACGGGCCGATGGTGAAAAAGCACATCTTCTACAAACCCAGGAACAAAGAGAGCGTCAGTGCCGGGGAAATGGATTTTACCTATTACAGCGCCACCGCTACTGTCCTCAATGCCCTGAACAAAGTCAGGGACGAGAATGGTATGAAGCGGGTCGATAAGTTTCTGAAAGAGGATGTCTGTCCGGAGTGCGGCGGCACGCGGCTGTCCGAACGGGCCCGATCTCTGCGGCTGCGCGGTGTTTCGCTCGACCATGTATGTACGCTGACGCTGTCGGAGCTGATCGAGTGGGTCAACGGCGTACCCGCATCTCTTCCGGAAGAGATGCGTCCCATGGCGGAGAGCATCTGTGAAGCCTTCCACCATACGGCGAAGCGGCTTGTGGATCTCGGGCTGTCTTACCTCTCCCTTGACCGCGCGTCCTCCACGCTTTCCACCGGCGAGCGTCAGCGGACACAGCTTGCCCGCGCAGTGAGAAACCGCACCACGGGCGTTCTGTATGTGCTGGACGAGCCGTCCATCGGTCTGCATCCCTCCAACATTGAGGGCTTGACCGGCGTGATGGACGATCTGGTTGCCGATGGGAATTCCGTAGTCCTGGTCGATCATGACACCCAGGTACTCGCCCATGCCGACTGGCTGATTGAGCTCGGCCCCAAGGCGGGAGCCGGCGGTGGAAGAATCCTTACCCGGGGCACGGTGGAAGAGGCCGTCAGCAATCCCTCTTCCATGATCGGGCCGTATCTGTCAAAGGAATACAGAGAGGTCCTTCGGAGCAGGACGGACCGTGACGAACTCTTCTCTCTCGGCGAAATCAGAATGGACACGTCCGAAATTCACACGGTAAAGCCGCTGACCGTCTCTTTCCCAAAGGGGAGACTGTCGGTCGTGACGGGAGTATCCGGCTCCGGGAAAACGACCATGGTACTTGAGAGTCTGATCCCGGCGCTGGAGGCAGACATTGCAGGGAAGACGCTGCCGCCTCACGTAAAGTCCGTCCGGGCGGAGGGCATCACACAGGTGAAGCTGATTGACGCGACTCCCATCGGGATCAACGTGCGGTCCACCGTCGCCACCTATGCCAACGTCCACGACGAGCTGCGGAAAGTCTATGCAAAAACGCCGGACGCGAAAGCAAAGGGCGTTAAAGCCGGCGATTTTTCCTATAACACCGGCTCGCTCCGCTGCCCCACCTGCGACGGCACGGGGCAGATCAGTCTGGACGTGCAGTTTCTGCCGGACGTGGACATCCCGTGTCCGGACTGCGGCGGCTCGCGCTATGGGAAAGACGCCTGGAACGTGAAACGCTTCAAAAAGGACGGATGCGGTGTTTCGCTGCCGGAGCTGATGTCTTTCAGCGTTGATGAGGCAAGGAAGGAATGCGGAGATCTCAGAACCGTGCAGAGCCGTCTCACGGTGCTCCACGATTTGGGGCTGGGTTATCTCACACTTGGCGAGGAGACACCCGGTCTTTCCGGTGGTGAGGCGCAGCGGCTCAAGCTGGCAAGCGAAATGGGAAAAGGCCAGTCGGATACGGTGTTCGTTTTCGACGAACCCACCATCGGGCTGCATCCGCTGGACGTAAAGACCCTGATGGACGTATTCCGGCATCTGATCGATCAGGGCGCCACCGTCATCGTCATCGAGCACGATCTCGACGTGATCCGTTCAGCGGATTACGTTGTGGATATGGGGCCCGGGGGTGGCAGAGACGGCGGGAGGATTGTCGCCTGCGGTACACCGGAAGAGATCCGAAGCAGCAGCCAGAGCGTCACAGGGCGGTATCTGTGACGCGTGATACGGAAGAGAAAGCGAGGAAAGCATAGATGAACCGGGATGAAATCGTATCGGAGCTGTTTCGGATGCGGGATGAGGACTATGCCCGTCTGCAGGCAAAAATCCTGCCAACCGTAGCCGCCGACAGAATCATAGGCGTCAGGACACCGGCCCTTCGCGCCTTTGCCAAAAACCTGTGCAAAACCCCTGATATAAACGCGTTTCTTTCCTGCCTTCCGCATCGGTACTTTGACGAGGATCAGCTGCACGCTTTTGTGATCTCGCTGGAGAAGGATTTCGACAGGTGCGCAGCGGAGGTTGACGCATTCCTGCCCTTTATTGACAATTGGGCTACCTGTGATCAACTTTCACCAAAAGCATTTAAAAAGGAACCGGAGAGGCTGCTCCCTTACATTCAGACGTGGATCCGATCGGACAGGGTATACACGGTCCGGTTCGCAATCGGGATGCTGATGCAGCATTTTCTGGAGGAGCGCTTTGAACCGGAATACGCCGATCTGGTGGCAAAGGTCAGGTCGGAGGAATACTACGTCAATATGATGATCGCGTGGTATTTCGCTACCGCGCTGGCCAAGCAGTATGAACTGGTGCTGCCGTATCTGGAAGAAAAGAGGCTGGATGCCTGGGTACACAACAAAGCGATTCAGAAAAGCATAGAGAGTTACAGAATCCCAGATGATCGGAAGGCATATCTGAGGACGCTGAAGCTGCGGTAGCGCAGGAATCGGAGACCTGTTCCCTTATTATACTCCCGGGCTGCAGCCAGTCTCTCCCGGCGGACGGCGCCCCGGCTTCCGGATGCTTCCAGACGGCGGTTTTGACAGTCAGGTGTTTCATCTGTATAATATCAACGACCGAGATGATCAAAAAAGATCAGAGAATATCCTGACACCGCTCACATTTTTACATAAAAGGCAGGAATCATCAAATGTTCAATCATCACGACGTCAATCGGGACGCATGTATGCTCCACGGTCTGCTGTCCCATCACGGCTACGACTGGTGGTGGCACTCCTTCACAGCCCAGGATGCGGTGACCGGTGAAGATAAGCCGTTCTTTATTGAGTTCTTTGTCTGCAATCCCTCCCTGGGCGGGGATACGCCTGTCCTCGGCCAGTTGCCTGAGAACAGGGCGGCTGGCAGGCAGCCCTCCTATCTGATGGTGAAAGCCGGCACCTGGGGTCCGGTCCACTGCCAGCTGCATCGTTTTTTTGCCTGGAAGGATGTTGACCTGAACTGGGCCGCGCCATATCGGGTGGAGGCCGCCGACTGCCTCGCCAGCGAAACGGCTCTGAAGGGCAGCGTTTCCGTCACAGCGGAGGAAGCGGCCGCGCATCCGGAATGGATGTGCGATGCTGGCGAAATGTTCTGGGATCTGACCATCGACAAACAGATCGCATTCAACGTGGGCTACGGCGCAAGCAAGCCACTGCGGGATGCTGAAGCCTTTGCCATGTACTGGCACGCCGAGGGTATGAAGAGCGCCTTCCGCGGCGAGATCACTTTCAACGGCAAAAAGTACACGGTTACCCCGGAGAAAAGCTACGGCTACGCAGACAAAAACTGGGGCCGGGATTTCACCAGCCCCTGGGTATGGCTGTCTTCCAGTCACCTTGTCAGCAGGGTGACGGGAAAGCAGCTCATGAACAGTGTATTCGATATCGGCGGCGGCAGACCGAAGATCTACTTTGTACCATTGGATCGCCGCCTGCTGGGGGTATTTTACTATGAGGGCAAGGAGTACGATTTCAATTTCTCCAAGCTGCATCTGAAGGTAAAGACCGACTTCTCCTTTGAAGAACTCGACGATCTGGTTCATTGGAACGTACGCCAGGAGAATATCCATGCGGTGATGGAGACAGAGGTCTTCTGCCGGAAGTCGGACATGCTGCTGGTGAATTACGAAGCACCGGACGGCAGCAAGCGTCACAACCGTCTGTGGAACGGCGGCAACGGCTGGGGCACAGTAAAGCTGTATGACAAAAAAGACGGCGCGCTGGCTCTGGTAGATGAAGCGGACGTCACCCACATCGGCTGCGAATACGGAGAATATGACCCTGAATGAATCCCCTGAGCGCTTCTCCTCACCTTTCTTCTTGAGTTGTATCTGAACATATGATATTCTGACGGTATACAGCACCGCCGGCTGTCCTGACGGGATATTCACTTTTCTGCCGGCATAGGACGCACAGGGCATGGATGAACAGACAAAAAAACTGAAGGCCGATCTTCTGGCGGGAGAAATCCTGCAGCTTGCACATGCCTCGCTGCTGCTGCACCTGCGTTTCATGGAGAATGCGCTGTGCCGCCTGAGCTTTACGCCGATGCCCAAGGGTTCGCTCTGGACCGACGGGAAGTCTTTCTCCTATTCGCCGATGTATGTGCTTCTCCGGTATAAGGAAGAGCGGGCGAACCCCGCGCGGGACTATCTGCACTGCGTACTGCACTGTGTGTTCCGGCATATGTATCTGCACACGCCGGTGGAGCAGCAAAGCTGGTCCCTGGCCTGTGACATGGTCGTGGAGGATCTGATTGCGGATCTGAATCTCCGTTCAGCTGCCGTCAGACGGCAGGAAGAGCAGCAGGCCGTGCTGGAAGCATTCCGGAACCGCGTAAAGCCGTTTACAGCCGAGAAGCTCTACCGCTTCTTCCTTGACAGTCCCCTGCCGGAAGAGGAGCGCCTGCGCCTGGAGGAGCTGTTCCGCGCCGACGATCACCGGGCATGGTTTTCCTCAGACAATAACAGAGACCGGCAGAACGAGCGCAATGAGGACTCGCCCGATCTCCCCGAGCCGAACGCCCCGCCCATGGAAACCGAGCAGGAATGGCGCAGCGTGGCTGACAGCATCGAGGCAGATCTGGAGACCATTTCCCGAGAGGCGGGCGATGCCGCCGCCGGACTGCGTCGGGCGCTCCGGAGGCTGAACCGGGAGAAGCGGGACTACGCCGCCTTCCTCAGGAAATTTGCCGTGAGGGGCGAGGTGATGCAGCTCGACCCGGCGGAGTTTGACTGGATTTACTACACCTACGGGCTGCAGCTGTACGGCAACATGCCGCTGATTGAGCCTCTGGAATATCGCGAAGATCTGCGAATTCGCTCTTTTGTGATTGCCGTGGACACCTCGGGCTCGATTTCGGAAGAGCTGGTACACGCCTTTCTGCAAAAGACCTTCAACATACTGAAAGCTTCCGAGAGCTTTTTCAGCCGGGTAGACGTCCGCATTCTGCAGTGCGATCTGCAGATTCAGGACGAAGTGCGCATCAGCAGCACAAGCGATCTTGATGCGGCGCTGAAAGGCCTCACGCTGAAGGGCTTCGGCGGCACGGATTTCCGGCCGGTTTTTGACTATATCGAGAGGCAGCGGCAGGCCGGAGAGCTGCCGCAGCTCAGGGGGCTTCTGTACTTTACGGACGGGTGCGGAATCTTTCCGCAGAAGGCTCCCGGCTATGATACCGCTTTTGTTTTTTTGGAAAACGAGGGCAATCAATACGAGGTTCCGCCCTGGGCGATCAGGCTCACGCTGGAGCCGGAGGAAATACTGGAGGACGTATGAACATCAGACAGGCAAAGCTGCAGGTCAAAAACGCCATGACCGCCTATTTTTCCAGGGACGAGTACGGAGAATACGAGATCCCGCCGGAACGGCAGCGCCCGATCTTTCTGATGGGGCCCCCGGGCATCGGCAAAACCGCAATCATGGAACAGATTGCTCAGGAGCTGGGCGTCGGGCTTGTGAGCTATTCCATGACGCACCACACGCGGCAGAGCGCCATCGGCCTGCCCTATATCGCCAGGAAGAATTACGGCGGGAAAGAAGTCAGCGTGTCGGAATACACGATGAGCGAGATCATCGCCTCAGTCTATGACCTGATGGAGGAGACCGGTGTTCGGGAAGGCATCCTCTTTCTCGATGAGATCAACTGTGTCAGCGAGACGCTGGCTCCGGCCATGCTGCAGTTTCTGCAGTTCAAGATTTTCGGCCGCCACCGGGTACCGGACGGCTGGATCGTCGTTACAGCGGGCAACCCTCCCGAGTACAACAACTCCGTCCGCGAATTCGACATCGTGACCTGGGACCGGCTTAAGCGCATCGACGTCGAGCCGGATTACAAAGCCTGGAAGGAGTACGCTGCCGAAACCCTGGTGCACCCCGCAATCCGCTCATACCTGGATATCCGGGAGAGCGATTTCTATCGGGTAGAGTCAGGCGTGGACGGAAAAACCTTTGTTACCGCCCGCGGATGGTCGGACCTGAGTGACATGCTGCGCCTCTATGAAAAACACGGCCTGCCGGTGGACGCCGAGCTTGTCATTCAGTATCTGCAGAACAGAGAGATCGCCAGGAGCTTTTCACTCTATTACGACCTCTTCAATAAATACAGGTCCGATTACCGGATCGACCGCATCTTCGCCGGCGAGGCGGACGAAGAGATCCTCGACCGGGCCCGCAGTGCCAGATTTGACGAGAAGCTGGGCCTTCTCGGGCTGCTGCTCTCCGGGCTGTCGGAGAAGTTTTCTGCCATCGCGGCGGATGAGCAGGTCAATGACAGTCTGCTGGCCGCCGCCAAAGAGCTGCGCGGCGAGAGCGCAGACGCACTCTCCGCTCTGATCGGGAGAAAAAAGGAATCTCTCTCTGCCGACAGACACGCCGGGAAGAGTTCCCGCAGCCATCAGCTTGCCGAACGCCGGACGGTTGCCGCACTGGAGCAGGCGCTCGAATCGGCGGGCTCTTCGGGTGATATGACAGCGGCCCTGCGGGACACCATTGCTGCCCGCCGTGAGCTTGTTCGGAAAGCCGCCGCACAGACCGGAGAGGCACTGGAAAACACCTTCACCTTCTGCGAGCGGGCCTTTGGCGAGGGCCAGGAACTGCTGATTCTGGTCACCGAGCTCACCGCCGACAGCCACAGCGCCCGCTTTATTGCCCGCTACGGCAGCGAGGGCTATTATCGGCACAATCAGGCACTGCTTGTCTACGAGAGGCAGCAGACGATTCTGCGTGAGCTTGATGCGCTTGAGGACGGGGATTCATGAGCAGGAAGCAGGAGAAGCCAGTACAGTTTCTTTTGCCGCTCGGCGGCGTGGCAGTGAATCACTGCTTTTCCGTCAGCGAGGATGAACTGGAGGAGAATCGGCCGGAGGACCATGTACCCGTGCTGCTGGAGAAGGCACTGTCCGGCAGTCTCTCCGCCCGCTCCCTTTCCAGACACCGGACCGCGCTGTTGCGGGAGGCAGTCCGGTCGGATCGGGCCGAGGCTCTTCCTGTCCTGATACCGGGAAGGCGTCTCAGTCTGGAGCTGTTCGCAGAGCTGTTTGCGCTTGCGTCGGAATTCTCCAGTCCGGATGCCAGAGCCTGGCTGCTGGAATACCGCGCTGCACACTACCATTCTGACGAATTCGATGCCTTTGAGCAGCGGCAGCTGGATCTCGAGCTTGGGCTTACGGAGCCGGACGCGGCATACCTGCGTAAGCTGTTCCGGCTGCGCTATGTCAGAAGCGGCGTATGTATCTGCGGTATCAGGACAGTGCAGCGTGTCTATGAGATTCCTGCCGCTATCGGCGGGAAGCCGGTTGTCGGTGTAAACGTTGCGGCGTTCTACGCCCTCGATCCCCTCCCCCGCATCCGGCGCATATTCACCGAGAGCGGATCCCCTGAGCAGGCACAGGGCGAAGGGATCCTCCTCGGCCGCATCACAGGAAAGCAGGGCTCTGCCGAGACGCCGCTCCGCTGGCGGGTGCTGTGCCGGAAGGAGGACCGCCTGCTTCTGCTCTGCGAAGGCTCTGTCGCCGTGCTGCCCTATCATCCGGATCTGCTGGAGGTCACCTGGGAGAGCTGTGCTCTGCGCAGATGGCTCAACACCGTCTTTCTTCCGCTCAGCTTTACTCCGGAGGAACAGGAGCGGATTCTGCCCACTGCCGTCAGCACACCGGATAATCCCGTTTTCGGTTCCCGGGGCGGAGAGCAGTCGCAGGACCGGCTCTTTCTGCTGAGCGTGGAGGAAGCCTCCGGCATGCTTGCGGATGATATCTCCCGTTCATCGGGCTTCTGGTGGTGGCTCCGCACGCCGGGCTTTGACAACAGCTTTGCAGCCTCAGTCACCCCTGATGGAGCCGTTGTCCGGATCGGCAGCTTTGTGGATACGGACGTTTATGCGGTCCGTCCCGCCATGTGGATCAGGGCAGACCGCTGCAGGCAGAATCCGCCGGGGAGTGCTGAGAAGTGAATCACAGAAGACAGAATTTTCATACGTTTCTTCTCCTGCTGACTGCCTTCCTGTGGGGGACCACCTTTGTCGCGCAGCGTACGGGCGCGGAGCTTGTCGGACCGTTCACCTTTCTCGCCATGCGCAGCTGGATCGCCGTCCTGTTTCTGACCCCTGTTATCCCGCTGATGGACCGTCTGTACGCGCGCCGCGGCATGGCGGACCGGAAGCCCCGAAGCGGACCCGATCGACTCCTGCTTCTGAAAGGCGGTATCCTCTGCGGCATGATGCTGGGTGCCGCCAGCGCTGCCCAGCAGATCGGCATCGGCTACACGAGCGCCTCCAAGGCCGGGTTTATTACCTCGCTCTATGTTGTCCTTGTGCCGGTCCTGAGTATCTTCCTCCGCAGACAGCCCTCTCCGCGGGTCTGGGTCGGTGTTCTGCTGGCTCTCATCGGGCTGTATCTGCTCTGTATGAAGGCAGACCGCTTTTCTCTGGCGTACGGAGACGCCTGGGTTCTCCTCTGCACCCTGTTCTTTGCCGTTCAGATTCTGCTGCTTGACCGTTACAGTCCTCTCGTGGATGCGGTACGCCTCTCGCGTGTTCAGTTTCTGGTGGTGGCGCTGCTCAGCACCGTCCTGATGCTCCTGACCGAGCATCCCGACTCCGGGGCGTTTGTTTCGGCGCTCCCCTCCATACTCTATGCAGGCGTTTTTTCCAGCGGCATTGCCTATACGCTGCAGATCATTGGTCAGGACGGGGTCAACCCCAGCGTCGCCAGTCTGGTCATGAGTCTGGAGAGCGTTTTCAGCGCGTTCGCGGGCTGGCTTGTTCTTCACGAGCGTCTCACGGTACGTGAGCTGATCGGTGCAGCGCTGATGTTTGCCGCTGTTTTGCTTACCCATCTCATGCCGCCGTCGGAACCCCGCGAAAGCCGCGGCCGGCCTGTCTGACAGAATGCTTCGGTTTACATCATGACGGCTTACATAATGACCATGAGGGACGGCTCTCCGCCGTCCCTCATGGTCATTTATCATACTGTATTTTACGCAACCTCGACGACACCGCCGTCTCTGACGGTCACAGTCATGCCGGTCTGCACATACTCCAGAAACTCTTCACCCAGGCTGTCCACCACGGGCATCACAGCATCGGTCCACACATCGCCCAGGATCGCGCCGGAGGCTGCAAGCGAGTCGATCGGTTTGGAGAACAGCATGCAGGCAGGCTGCTTTCCCAGTGCACAGGCCGTAAAGAGCACCATTCCGCCCGTGGTCGAGCCGATCGTCTGCGGCAGACAGAGGGCTTTTCCCATCATCGGTTTTTTATAGATATTGGGGTTGTTCTGATCTCCGCACTGAACCTCGGTGTCCTTCCCCATCGCTTTCAGATCCCCGAACTGCAGGGCCATCTGATAGCTGGCCAGTGTGTTGAATCCGCCGTGACTCACCAGCGCCTCGGCCGATGCGGTACCGGGCACAATCACGCGTCCCTGAAAGCTTTTCATTTCGCACCTCCCGTGATGATCTCCAGTATTTCTGCATCGGTACAGTACTTTGCGCTGGTATAGGTTCTCAGTTTGTTGGAGCTGGTAAGAACTGCCTTGGACTTGCAGAGCGGGTTGTTCATATACATCAGCGGGCAGATTGAGCTCAGCACAACGCCGCTGTGCCTCAGCGGCCATGCGTAGATGCTCTTCTCGAACTCACGGATCACCTGCACCGGCGCTGTGAACACCGTCGGAACCGCAACCTTCTTCCGTCCGTTTTTCTCCAGTCCCTTCAGCACGGCTCCTGCCCAGTCGGTCAGCTGCTGCAGAGACAGGTGCGGACATCCGATGAAGGCAAGCTGCGGCTTAGCGTCCGGCTTCTTCCAGATTACAGGATAGTTCCGATAGACCCTTTCCAGTTCCGCATCGTCGATCACATAGACCTGCGCCCCCTCCCGGATCAGGCTCTCGCCCTGTTCCACCGCTTCGGGAGTCAGGTTTTCGACGTGGTAGAGTCCCACTGCTCCGTTGGAAGCGGTCGCCGCGCCGAAGTCCTTCAGGTACGCTTTTGCACTGTCGTTGAGTTCCCTGCCGAGCCAGCGGTCCAGACCGCGGATGTAAGGGACGTCCTCCATCACCTTCATGCCGATTGCGGAACCCAGAAGCTGTGCCTCCGGCTTCTTCTCGCATTTCACTTCGACGATCCAGTCCGCCTTCCGGCCCTCATCGGTCAGAAGGCCGAATTCCGGAACGCATCCGGCGATGCTTCCCATGAGCTCCAGGATGCCGGAGTTGCGGTTGCAGCGCGCGCCGAGGACCGAATTCGCATACACGACCGCGGAGCTTTCCGCCCAGGAGAGAATCTCGCCTTTCCGGGGGATATTTCCGACCTGGTCCAGATAGCAGGCGCAGGTATAGTCTTCATCCTTCGTGATTCCCAGCTTCCTAAGCTGTGCCTCGTAGCGCTCCTGTCGGTTGTACATCAGTTTTTTGAACACCAGGTCGTCCAGCAGTCCGGAGGGGACCTTCGGGTCCAGCGGTTTTGGGTCGGCGGTGAATTTCTGCTCCGGCAGGATCCCCGCGGACAGGATCTCGTCGTACAGGTCATACACAGGATCCATAACGCCGAGGCCGAAGCTGATGACGGTGTGCCCGTACTTCCCGGTCACGGGAACCATCCTCTCCGCGCCGAAGGCATCCCCGTACATGACCAGGGTCTTCATGATCTTCGCCATCACCTCGCCGCGGCTGCCGTCCAGCAAAGCCTGCTGCTCCTCGTTTAACTTCATTTTTTTCACGCTCCTTCAGGTCATCTTGTCGTTCCCTTTGTACTTCTTCTCCTCTTTGTCCTTTACCGCATTCTGTAACCGCATGCCGCAGGATCTGCGTTATGCCGGTGCCCTGTTAACCGTTGCCCCAGGTCAGAAGCTCCCAGTCTCCGCCCTCTGTCCGGGCCAGCCACCACTGCCAGTCGGTGTACTCCTCATCCGGGTTCCAAGCACCGCCGCCCTCCTTCGGCGAATGAAAATCACTGAGAAATTCCGCACACTGGCTGAACTTGCTTCCCTCTTTCAGACTGTTCATCCATTCGATGTTTTCCTTCGTGCAGCACTCGTCTCCGGCGTAGCGGATGCTGTGCAGCTCACAGCCCTCCCAGGTGTCGAACTCCTTCATGATCAGCGCGACAGCCGCTTTCATGTCCTCCCCGGAATAGAGTTCCGACGTTCCGTAATCCGTCCCGTCAGAATTCTCCGGTTCCGCTGCCACTGCAGCAGCCGCAACTGCAGCGGCCTCCTGCACAGGCTCCGACTCGGTCACTGCTTCCTGCTCTGCCTTCGGTTCCGCTTCCGCTGCGGGCTCGGCCTCCGACTCTGTATCTGCTGTCGGCTCGGGCTCTGTAACCGGCTCCGCCTCTGCCGCGGGTTCGGACTCTGCCGCCGGCTCTGTCTCCGCTGCGGCTTCGGTCTCTGCCCCCGGCTCGGCCTTCGGCGTTCTCTCCAGGATCGGTCCGCAGAGGGCCAGGCTGGCAAGCACCGCTATTACAAGGATAAAAACAACTGTGTTTTTCATATTCTTCTTCCTTCCTCATCCGCATCTCTTGGCCTGAGATGGTCTTTACCCGCACAGTATAGCGAAAAAACCCCGGAAGTGCAAGCCCAAATGAGTGATCTCCCGGATTTCCGGCCGGGGTCTGTGTTTCGGAGCTCCGGTTTTTCGGCAAAACGATCTGTGCTTTACAGCATGCCCAGAACGCCCTCTATGCCGTACGTTTCGTAAACCTGCTTATACCAGTACACCTCATCCCGGATCAGTTCGTCGATGACCTGCATCCCCAGCAGTTCCACCGGTGCACAGTCGTCTGTCAGCAGAAAATCTCCTGCCTCATAGGCTGTCAATCTTCTCTGGACGCTGCCGATCAGGTCCGCCAGCTCTCCGCTGCCGTACATTCCGATATTCCGCTCCAGTACCTGCAGCAGTTCCGGACTGTCCGACGCAAAAAGCTCCCGGTTGGTGCTTCCGGGCACGTCGACCGTGCAGACCTCCGAAAACACCGCGGCAATCGTATCGGAGAGGCAGCGGTTGATGCTTCCCTCCTGCTCACCCCGCATATTCATGTTGACGACCAGCACGCCGTCCTCCTTCAGATGGCTGCGGACCAGGCGGAAGAATTCAACGGAGGACATATGAAACGGAATCGTGATATCCTGATAGGCGTCCACCATGATCACGTCATACTTCCGGTCAGACGTGTTGAGATATGCCCTTCCGTCATAGGTACATACCTTCATCTCCTCCGGCATCCCGAAATACTCCCGTGCGAGCCAGGTGATTTTGCTGTCGATCTCTACCCCCTCAATCTGCATGGAAGGGAAATAGTGCGCGCACTGGCTTCCGTATGTCCCCGTTCCCATGCCGAGAATCAGCATTGTGAATTCCTGTCCTGCCGTCAGCTTCTCCTGCACTCCGGCCATCAGCGGCGCCGCAAGGGCATAGTCATAGTACATCCCGGTCATGCTGGCATCCTTGGGCAGGACAGACTGCACGCCGAAGAGCACATTGGTGGAAAAAATGACGCTGTCTTCCGTATCCTCCACCTGCAGATAGTTATAGACCGATTCTCCCTCGTACAGAAGGTCATTCTTCCAGAATGCGAAGCCTGACCGGCAGCCCAGCGCACAGCTGAGCAGGAAAATCCCGAGTCCGACAGCCGGCGCGGCGCCGTGCGGCTTTGCGCTGAAAAAGTAGATCAGCGCCAGCAGCAGAAGGATCCCCGCAAAAACCAGGAAAGTGACGGCGGTTCCGACTGCCGGAATGGTGACAAAGGTCGGCACAAAGGTTCCGATGATGCTGCCGATGGTATTGGCTGCGCCAAGCGTACCTACGATACGGGCATTGTCCTCCAGATTCTCCATGGTGTACTTGGCCAGCGAAGGCGTCACCGTTCCCAGCAGAAAGAGCGGGAAAACAAAGATAAGCATGCACGCCGCAAACGCCGCCCATACCAGGTAAGCGCTGTTCACAGAGAAGATCAGTATTGCGGATACACCCACGATAACGTACTTTCCGAGTACCGGGATCAGAGCGATCCAGACCGCGGCAATGAGGATGCTGCGGTACAGGCGATCCGGATTCGGGTCGCGGTCGGCTCGGCGTCCGCCGTAGAGATTGCCAAGGGCCATGGCAATCATGATTGTCCCGATGATGATGGTCCAGACGATCTGTGAAGAGGAAAAATACGGAGCAAGAAGTCTGCTTGCCCCGAGCTCCACCGCCATCACCGACATTCCGGCAAAGAACTCCGTCATGTAAAGATATGCCTTGCTGCGGAGAACGGGCCTCATCGCTGTTCTCTCCTTCTCTCCCTTTGCATCCGGTTCGCCTGATACGGAACGCTTTTTCGTACGAATGATCATATCATCACCTGTCCGAATTTTTTCTGTATATTCGTATTCTAACAGACGGACCGTCCCTTGTCTATCTCCTGCTCCGCATAAATACGGCAGATGCACAGCACCGCTGTGATCTCACCGTCACCGAAGCCTGCCCCATCCGGCACATGAACTGCAGACTGATACCGATTACTGTGGAAAATCATAAATATTTGCAGAAGTTTTCTTGACTTATTATATCTTTTCGATTAAAATAGAGAACATTAAGGGTGCAATAAAAGGGTGCAGAGGGCAGAGGAATGTGACGAGTGATTTGTAAAAGGAGATGTTGAGTGAAACGAGAGAATGCTATTCGCGATGTAAACATCAGAATTGAGCATCTGGCCAGACTCGAACCCCATTACCGGCTGAACAGAGCGGAAGAGTACAACACCCTCAGAAACGGAATCACCGATGCGATCAGAACACACGGCATCAATGTCCGCCAGGAACTTGAACCCCACGTCTACAACCTGTATCGCCGCTACTTTGACTGAGCGGGCATGCCCCGGTTCGATACTGAGCCGGGGGATTTTTTATGCTTTTCAGGGCAGCCTGGAAAGGGACACGGTACGACTCTCCTCATCAAATCACATTATTTTGCGTTATTTTATATTTTTCATCTTTACATCAGCATAATAATGTGTTATCATGCTGCCAGTGAAAGAGGTGATACACGATGGCCCGAAGGAAAATCAATCTCTCGGTTACAACCGATCCCACCGTACTGGATGCGGCAACAGGAGCCGTTGTCGGGAAGGACTCTCTCCCTGTCATCTGTGACCGGATCAAATACTTCCGGGAGAAAAGCGGCATGGGTCAGAAGGCTTTCGCCGGTCTGATCGGTGTTACTGCCAATGCGGCCAGCAACTGGGAGCAGGGGCGTTCGCGGCCCGACGTCAACCTTCTTCCCGCGATCTGCAGGGCGCTGGATATCACGCTCTACGACCTCTACGGCGAGCCCATGCCCGTTGACCTTCTGTCAGAGCGCGAGAAGATGCTCATCGACGCCTACCGCGGCCTTAACCCCGGAAACCAGTATGCGGTAGACAAGACAGTGGAGACTCTGAGCTTTGTCCAGAAGGTCGGGAACCGTCCGGAGATCCGAAAGCTTCTGTTTTTTGAGCGTTCGCTGGCTGCGGGCATCGGCGATCCGACGGAGTTTGAGCAGGATGCCCGGCCGATCTACCTCTATGCATCTCCCTCAGTTGACCGTGCGGACTATGTGTTTGCCGTCAGCGGCGACAGCATGGAGCCTGACTACCGCACGGGGGATCTTGTTCTCGTCCAGAAGCTTTCCGACCATGCTCCCCTGCACTATGGTGAAATCGGCGCATTCATCGTCGGGAATGAGACCTACATCAAGGAATACCGCGAGGACGGCCTCCATTCCCTGAACAGCAGATACGCTGTGCTGCGCTTCAGCGAAGAAGAATCTGTCTATCTCATCGGCAGAGTCCTTGGCACGGCAGCTCCGGAGGACCTTGCATGCGAAGAGGACGTCGATGCCTATTTTGCCATCCGTGGCGCAGCCGGTTAGCCTGCGGCGGAGGCAGCTATGGACAGAAGCTGTATCTGCATCGATCTCAAGAGCTACTATGCCTCTGTCGAATGCGTAGCGCGCGGTCTCGATCCTCTGAAGGCCCGTCTGCTGGTCGCCGACGAGACCCGCTCCGACCAGACCATCTGTCTCGCGGTGTCCCCCGCTCTCAAAGCGATCGGCGTCCCCTCACGGCCGAGGCTTTTTGAAGCAAAGCAGACGATCGCTCTTTACGACCGCCTGCACCGTACCGAGACCCAATATTATATCGCTCCTCCCCGCATGGCGGAATACGAGCGGGTTTCGGCGCTGATCTTCTCGATCTATCTGCACTATGTTTCTCCGGATGACATCCACGTCTACAGTATCGACGAGGCGTTCATCGAGTGTACGGACTACCTCTCCCGGTACCGTGAGGAAGCCGCTCGTCAGGGTGTCAGCGCCGCGCATCTGATGGCGAAGATCATGATCCGCGAAGTACTCAGGACAACCGGGATCACTGCCACGGTCGGGATCGGGACCAATCTCTATCTCGCCAAAGTTGCGATGGATATTGTCGCGAAAAGGACTCCGCCGGATCAGGACGGCGTCCGTATTGCCGAGCTCGACGAGCAGTCTTACCGCACACTGCTCTGGGATCACACACCGCTGACCGACTTCTGGCAGATCGGGCCCGGCACCGCGCGGCGGCTGATGGACGCACAGCTCTTTACCATGGGGGATATCGCCGGGAAGACCCTGCAGGACGAGGAGTTTTTTTACCGGACCTTCGGCATTGACGGAGAGATTCTGATTGACCACGCCTGGGGCATTGAGCCGGTACGGATGACAGACATCAAGGCATACCGGAGCTCATCGAACAGTCTCTCTTCCGGTCAGGTGCTGCCGCGCCCGTATCAGTACCGCAAGGCCAGAATCGTGCTTCAGGAGATGCTGGATCTGCTGTGTCTGGATCTCTTTACCAAAAACCTGAACACGCAGCTCCTGACCTGGTGGGTGTCCTATGACTGGAAGAGTCTGGAAGCGAACCCGAGCTATGCCGGCCCTGTGAAGCCTGATTTCTACGGGCGGCTCCACCCCTGCCACAGCACCGGTACGGTCAGGCTCCGCATCAGGACAAACGCCTTCAGCGTGATTGAAAAGGCCGTCCTCTCTTCCTTCGACGTGAAATCCGACCACACGCTGCTCTTTCGCCGGCTGGGAGTCTGTGCGGAGGATGTACAGCTTGACGGCAAGGCGTTTCAGCTGGATCTGTTTACCGATTATGCGGCGCTGGAAAAGGAAAAACGCCTGCAGGGCGCATTGCTGGATGTGAAAAAGCGATACGGGGCCAACGCGGTTCTGAGAGGCACAAATTTTCTTGACGGAGCAACGGCAAGAGAGCGCAACTTACAGATCGGCGGGCACCGTGCTTAGAACGGAGAGAAAATGAGTCCGGATTCAGAAGACAAATACAGAGACACGATCCGCCGGCAGCGCCCGGTACACACCGTCGGTGACAGCTTCTCCTTTCGGCATCCGAAGATGCAGATGGGGCAGAGATCGAAAATCTTCTCCCCTTTTTCTGCGCTCCGGGGCTTTGGAGAGGCGATAGACAGCAAGCTGGAAGTATACGTCGAAAAAGCCGAGCTCAGTGAAGAGAAGCTCGAGCGGATCAACCGTGCCCTTCAGGAGCTCGCTGCGCGCAGGTCCGGGGCAGGATCCGCTCCGGTTACACTGACCTATTTTGTTCCCTGTGAGGACGAGAATCATGAGGCATACGGACTGGGCGGCCAGTACCGGACTCTGACGGGTACGGTGCAGCGTATCGACCCGTACGTCCGGAAAGCCCTCTGGATCGGCGACCTTGTGGTCGAGTTTTCCGACATTCTGGACATCCGGACAGAACGGCCGGCTGAGGAGGAGGTTATCTGAGATGTGCTGCCGATATTTTATGGAGGAGTCTCCCGAACTCCGCCCGATTGTCGAAGCGGCGAAGCGTTCCTCTCTTTACCGGAACAACATTGCGAAAATTGCCAGGCCGCTGATCACCGAAGGCACCGTCTTTCCCGATTCGCTGGTCCCGGTGATTGCCTCCAGCAGATCCGGGCAGAAAGCCGTATTTCCGATGCTGTGGGGCTATCATGTGGACGGCATCAGCCGCCTGCTTGCGAATGCACGTTCCGAGACTGCGGCAGAAAAAAGCACCTTCAAAGACGGCTGGGCGATGCACCGATGCGTCATCCCTGCCTCCTGGTACTACGAATGGGAGCATATCCCGACTGCCGGCGGAAAGATCAGGACCGGTGAAAAATTCGCCATCATGCCGAAGAATCAGGCCCTGACCTATCTCTGCGGCATCTATCGGATGGAAAACGGCTACCCTCACTTTGTGATTCTGACCCGTGAGCCCGGCGAAAGCATCGCACAGCTCCATGACCGCATGCCCGTCATTCTCGCAAAGGATGGGGTGGACAGCTGGATCAATCCCAACATGAATCCTCATGCGATGCTCACCGCGGCGCTCACCGATATGATTGCGGAGAAGACGGACAGAAAAGACGGCGGAAAACACGCAGCCGTTCCCCGCTCTCTGAACAGCAGCCATTGCTGAACTTCAGGGAACCGGCGGCGTCAGATCTTCCTTTGCCGTACCGCTGCTGATAAAAGCAGCACTGTGGTCGAGGAACACGCGAACAAGCAAGGGGTCAAAATGGGTGCCGGCTTCCTCCCGGATGATCTCAAAAGCTTTTTCCGCAGGCATGGCCTTTTTATAGCAGCGTTCCGAGACCAGCGCGTCAAATACATCCGCAATGGCCATGATCCGGGCGGAGAGCGGGACTTCCTCCCCCGCGAGGCCGGCAGGGTATCCCTTGCCGTCCCATCTCTCATGATGGCAGGAGGCGATCTCCTCGGCGATCGACAGATAATCGCTGTCGGCTACGCTGCCCAGCACCTCCCGGACGATCCTGCCGCCCTCGGCAGCGTGTCTTTTCATCTGCCCGAATTCTTCTTCCGTCAGCCTTCCCGGTTTTTTCAGGATATCGTCAGACACGACGATCTTTCCGACGTCATGCAGCGGCGCGGCGCGGTAGATCAGAGAGATCGCATGGTCGTTCAGACGCTCCGGATAGACACCGTCCGCCCTGGCGAATTCCGACAGCATCCTGACAAACTCGCTTGTGCGCGTTACGTGTTCTCCCGTTTCCAGGTCGCGGTTCTCGATCAGGTTGGCCAGACCGGAGATGATACGCTCCTGCATCTGCGATATCGTTTCCTGATCTGAGATCAGCTTCGTCTGGATGTCCTGCTGGATCAGATCGTTGTAGTAAATATAGCTGAGGCCGGCGCTGATGGCGATGGCAAGATAAGTGATCTGGATTTTGAACAGCGTCATCGGCACAATGCCGGCGACGAGTATGATGAGGATCATCACGATCGTACCCTGATCACGGTGGCGGAAATTACGGCCGACATGGACCATGCTGATCAGCAGATAAAGGAGACTGACGAAGTAAAACGCTTCATAGATCAGAAACAGCGGCCCGCGGGTATAGCCTTCCGCCCCGAAGGAGAAGATCCACCCGAAGGGGGCGGCAACGCATTCCGCCAGCAGATTGATGCAGTAGAATATGACGACGGCAGCATTTCTATTCCGGTTTCTTCCAAGCGCTTCGGAAAAGAAAATGCCCAGAAGCGGAGACGTGGAAAACTGCAGGACCGTGATGACCGTCAGCGGGATGGCGTATTTCGGATCGTAGAAGCCGCAATGAACCGCATATTCTGCGGCAGCGCAGCACATGACGGCCGCGAAGGTCAGCAGGAACCATTTCTTCTGCGACTTCGTGAAAGCGCTGTGCGTGCAGACGTGGATCATCATTGCCAGCATGATGAGCTCGGTGAGGATCGTAATGCATGTATAGAATGTCATCGTCAGAAATCCTCCCTGTGGTTCAGAAAGACCTCGGCAAGATGTGGGTCGAAATGCGTCCCGGATTCCTGACGGATGATGTCAAATGCCTGCTCCTTTGAGACGGCCTCCTTGTAGTACCGCTCGGAAATCAGCGCGTCGAACACGTCCGCAATGGCCATGATCCGGGCGGACAGGGGGATATTCTCGCCGGACAGTCCCTCCGGATAGCCCCTGCCGTCCCAGCGCTCGTGGTGATAAGTCGCGAGATCCGACGCCATTGAAACATATTCTTCCTCCGTGACCCCGCTCAATACCTCCCGGACGATGCGCCCGCCCTCCGGGGCGTGACGCTTGAAGCATTCGAATTCTTCCTCCGTCAGCTTCCCCGGCTTGGTCAGGATTCGATCCGATACGACGATTTTTCCGATATCGTGCATGGGCGCCATCATACGCAGCTTTGAAATGAAGTCGTCGTCCAGCGTTTCGACATAAACGCCGTCGCGCCGCGCGTCTTCGGCCAGCGTCCCGACAAATTCGCTGATGCGCGAGACGTGTTCGCCGCTTCCGACATTGCGGCTTTCGATCAGTCTGGACATGGCGGAGATGGTGTGCTCCTGCATTTGAAACATCCTGTCCTGATTGGCAACGAGTTTTTCCTGAATATCCTCCTGAATGAGATCATTGTAGTAGATGTAGCAGAGCGAGGCACACAGGCCGATCCCGATGTAGTCTGTGTACACCCTGAACAGGATCAGCGGCACGATCGAGGCGGCCGTAAGAACAAACGCCATGATGAGCGTGGGCAGATCACGCCTTTTGAAGCGCCTGCTTACGGCAATCATGCTGACGATCATAAACACCAGGCTGAGAATATAGGTGATCTCATAGATGATGTAATACTCGCCGCGTATATATTTGCCCGCTTCATCGAAATAAAAGATCAGTCCGAACGGGGCGAGAACGACCTCCGCCAGCGCATGCAGACAGAACACCGTTCCGACAACGATGGCGGGGCGGTATATTCCGAGCGCGCCGCCGAAAAAGACGGGCAGCATCGGCGAAAGGGAGAACTGGATCACGGTCAGGACCGTCAGCGGAAGCACGAAGGATGGCCCACAGCCGTCGAAATGCCTGGCGGCGAACTCTGCTCCGGCGCAGAAAAAGACCGTAATGAACACGAACAGATACCACCGCTTCTCCACTCGGGAAAAGCCCGGGTAATGCGCTACGTGATACATCATGGCCACCATCAGCAATTCCGTCAGCAGGATGGCTCCGGCATAAAAGCTCATGCTCCGCGCCGCCTTTCAATTACCGCTTTGTTGGTACGCTTCATACGGGAGACCTCCCATCGGTTTTGTCTTGCCGCTTCGTGTGTCCGCGTGCGAAAAAGCACGCCCCATCAAGGGTGCTGTCACCCTAGGAAGGTCGTGCTTCGGTTACGGGTATGCAAAAAGGACAGGTTTACACCGATGTCTGTCAATCTGGTTGTGGCGGAGGTCGTCATTTCTGTCAAGTCCATCCCTGTAGTTTATGTATACGGTTTCTCTTTTTCTGAGTGTGTCATTATAGCAGTCAGGGATGGCAAATTCAAGACCAGAAAAATGAAATCTCTCATTGTCAATCCAAGGTTGAAAATACTGTATCTTTCTCTCTTGTTTTCGAATCCTTTTTTTGCTATGATTTTTCTATGATTATGATATCGTATGACAGGCTGCCATTGGCCGAAAGTACACATTTTTGCTCGGGCAGGACCTATGGTAAGGGTCTGTCACGAAACAAACGTGCCATTTTGAACTGGGCGGATGATGTAATTCCATTGGGTAAAGGGTTCTAAAAACTCGATGTTTATGCTTTCCTTTTCTTCATCAGTGATCTTTTTACCAGTCTCATAAACATT
>JAILFJ010000057.1 GCA_024697625.1 Oscillospiraceae bacterium | reverse complement strand
GGGCCGGCTGGTCTGTGCCTCCAATGCCAACCGCGTTCTGACCGACTTCCTCACCACCGGCGTCTATGACCGTCGGCGCGAGTTCTTTAAAACCAGTTCTCCGTCCATGGACATCCTCGTCTCCTCTAATCTCGAACGCCTCCTCTTCTACGCGGCCGGCGGCGACACCGAGTGCGTGAAGAACGACATGCTGCGCCTGCAGAACTCCGGCTATTATAAGATCTCGGCCAAGGCGCTGGACTTCATCCGGAAGGACTTCTCCGCCTACTGCTGCGGTGAAGCGGAAACGCTTGAAGAGATCCGCCGCTGCTTCTCTGAGACCGGCTATCTCCCCGACACCCACACGGCCGTCGCGCTGCACGCGGCGCAGCTCTATAAAAAAGAAGAGCACAGCGGTGCCCCCGTTGTGGTGCTCTCCACCGCTTCGCCCTTCAAGTTCCCCGCCGCGGTCCTCACCGCGCTCGGCGAGGCCCCCGAGGGTGACGCTTTCCAGCAGATGGCGCAGCTCGCCCGCGTCTCCGGGCTGGAGCCGCCGGTCTCCCTCTCCGGCCTGCAGGGCAAGGCTTATCTCCATAACGACGTCATTGAGAAGGCAGACATCGCCGATTATGTCCTGAAGACCCTGGGCCGGCTCTGATCCGTCTCCCTCCACCCGGCGATCAAAACAGTGCGAAAGCGCGATACCGCAAGTGGTACCGCGCTTTTTTGGTTTCCTTATGATTCTTTCCGGGCTGTTTTGGTGCCTTGTCGCCGCCCTGCTCCCGGAACGCTTATTGCTTCGGCTGCGGCGACGGCAGCGGGCGTCCCTGCTCTTCTGCTTCCTTCCGCTCCGCCTCAAACGGATCGGTCAGTTCCTGATAGCCGATGCCCGTTACGCTGCCGATCTCGTCGATCGGCTTGTAGAACAGATCAAACTCCTGCTTCATCCAATAGCTGCGGGCATATTCCGTCTCGGGATCACTGTACCAGACCTTGCCGCTGTCGTCCACGATCTCGACCCAGCCGTGCTCCTGATCCTCCGATCCGATCAGGCCGGAGGCGGCATAGGCCTGGAAGCCGACGCCCCTCGCCAGGGCTGCAAAGGTCGATGCAAAGTGATAGCAGTTCCCTTTCCCGTTTTCCAGGGCGTAGGTCGCGCTCTCCACCATCCAGCCGTCCGCGCCGTGGGCGGGCTTGTAGCTGTCCTCATGATTCCCGAAGCCGACATATTTGATGTTGTCCCGGGTGTACAGATACATGGCCCGGAGCATCTCCATCCGGCTCATCTTCTCGTCGGTGTTTTTTCGGATCACGCCCGCCACCAGGCGGTCGAGATCTTCCGAACCGCTGGTGTAGCGGCCGTCCTCCCGGAAGTACAGCACGCCGACATAAGTATCATGCAGCAGCCCGCCTTCTTCGTCCACGGCGTAGAGATAGCCCTTGTCCAGCAGGAATCCGTCCATCTGCGCATCCAGACGGGCCCGGCGTTCCTGCTGCTCCGCTTCTTCCTCCGGTCTCAGTGTCGGGGTCGGCGCGGCTGTCTCGGCGGGTTCCGGAGCGGCTCCGGCAGGGTCCGCCGCTGTGCCGCACCCGCACAGCGCGGCAAGGATCACAAGCAGCAGAACAGCGAGGATAATTTGTCTGCCCGTGCTGCGCCTCATAACTCCGGATACAGCGGGAACCGGCTGCAGATTTCGAGGACTTCCTCCCTGACGGCCGGGACGGCGCTCTCTCCCTCATGGATCAGGCGTGCAATCAGCTTTCCGATCTGCGTCATCTCCGCTTCCTTCATGCCGCGGGTCGTGCAGGCCGGGGAGCCGAAGCGCATGCCGCTGGTCTCTTTCACCGACAGTGTGTCAAAGGGGATGCCGTTCTTGTTGGCGGTGATGTTCGCCCGGTCGAGCAGTTCCTGAACCTCTTTGCCGGTCTTGCCGCAGCTGTGCACATCCGCCAGCATCATGTGGTTGTCGGTGCCGCCGGTAACCAGACGGACGCCCTCTGCCTGCAGAGAAGCTGCCAGGGCTGCGGCGTTGTTCACGACCTGCTGCTGATAGAGCTTGTACTCCGGTTGCATCGCTTCCTTCAGAGCCACGGCCTTCGCCGCGATCACGTGCATCAGCGGGCCGCCCTGGGTTCCGGGGAAAACCGCGCTGTCGATCTTCTTTCCGAGTTCTTCGGTGCACAGGATCAGCGCGCCGCGGGGACCGCGCATGGTCTTATGGGTGGTGGTGGTGACCACGTGGGCATAGGGCACTGGGCTCGGATGCACGCCGCCCGCGATCAGGCCCGCCACATGGGCGATGTCGACCATCAGGTATGCGCCGACGGAATCGGCGATCTCGCGCATCCGCTTGTAGTCGATAAATCTCGAATAGGCGCTGGCGCCGCCGATGATGAGCTTCGGTTTTACCTCTTCGGCCTTCTGCTGCAGCGCGTCATAGTCGATCCGCTCGGTCTCGCGGCTGACGCCGTAGGATTCGGCATGGAAGTACTTGCCGGAAATGGAGGCCTTGGCGCCATGGGTGAGGTGGCCGCCTTCGGCGAGGCTCATGCCGAGGATGGTGTCGCCCGGCTTCAGCAGCGCCAGATACACCGCGACGTTGGCCTGAGAACCCGCATGCGGCTGCACGTTGACATGCTCGGCGCCGTAGATCTTCTTGGCGCGGTCAATGGCGATTTGTTCGACTTCGTCTACGAACTCGCATCCGCCGTAATAGCGTGCCCCGGGGTATCCCTCGGCGTACTTGTTGGTCAGATGGCTTCCCATGGCTTCCATGACGGCCTCGCTGACAAAATTTTCTGACGCGATCAGTTCGATATGATCCCGCTGCCGCTGCAGCTCTCTCATCATTGATGCAAAAACTTCCGGATCGTCATGCCGAATGTGATTATAGTCCATTGGCAATTGCCTCCTGTAATATCTGAAATTTCAAGGTATTATACCTTTTTTGACCTTTCTTGACAATCGGGCAGTTTGAACGAATATCACTTGCCTCTCAGGACGGAAGATGGTAGAATCATGAAGAAAAGGGGGCTTTCCGATGAAGAAATTTCTTACCGTTCTGCTCATTCTTGTCCTCGTGATCCTCGTGGCCTTCGGCGGACTCCTCGGCTTTCTGACCGTCACGGAGTATCGCCCCGCCGATGTTGAATCCGTCTCTGTCCGATACGGCGACGGCGCCGGAACCGTGCCCGTCCCGTCCGACGGCTTTACGGTGCTGAGCTGGAACATCGGCTATGCCGGACTCGGCAGGCATCAGGACTTTTTCATGGACGGCGGGAAAAACTCCCGTCCCGGTGATCCGGATGCCGTCTACTCCTACCTCCGGGGGATCGTGTCTTCGCTGGAAGAGGTCAAGGCCGATCTCGTGATTCTTCAGGAGGTTGATACCGATTCCTCCCGCACCTACGGCATCGATGAGACCGAGTCTCTGGCCAGGGGCGTGTCGGCCTTTGCCCTGAACTATTCCTGTCCCTTTGTCCCGATTCCCTTCCCGCCCATGGGAAAAGTCCACAGCGGGCTCTTCACCGCCACGGATCTGGCCGTCACCTCCGCGGACCGGATTGCGCTCCCCTGCCCCTTCTCCTGGCCGCTGTCTACGGCCAATCTGAAGCGCTGCCTGCTGGTGACCCGCCACCCCGTTGCCGGCTCCGGGCATGAGCTGGTCCTGGTCAATGTGCACCTGGAGGCCTATGACGACGGCGAGGGGAAAATCGCCCAGACCCGGCAGCTGATGGACCTCCTTCAGGAGGAGTATCAGAAGGGCAATTATGTCATCACCGGAGGCGACTTCAACCAGATCTTCCCCGGCGGACAGAAAGCCTGGCCGAATACGCATCCCGAGCTCTGGACCCCCGGCGTCCTCGACACCGACATGCTGGGCGGCTTCGGTTGCGCTTACGACCTGACGGTTCCCACCTGCCGCCTGCTGAATCAGCCCTATGATCCCTCGGACACCGTGAATACCCAGTATTACGCCATCGACGGCTTTCTGGTCTCACCGAACGTGGAGGTCTCCGCCGTCAAGACCCTCGATCTGGGCTTTGAAAACTCCGACCACAACCCCGTTTTGCTGACCGTGAGCCTCAAAGGCTGAGGCCTCGTCCGTTCTGCCGGACGCTTTCTCTCAAAAACTGTCTGAAAACTGCAAAATATCTCTTGACAAACGAACCGAAATCAACTATATTATTCGAGCGCTCCGAAGACAGCAGGTGGGTTTGCCCGTAAATCCTGCCGAGGACATCAACATCATCTTGATTGTTTTTGTACCTCTGCGTCTTTTGATGCAGAGGTTTTCTTTATGAGCGTGAGTTCAAGTGTGGAGGTGAAATCACACATGCCAAACGCAAAGGTTCTCAGCGAAAAGCAGGCGATCGTGGCCGCTCTGGCCGAACGCATCAAGAACGCAGGTTCCGGTATCCTGGT
>JAILFJ010000056.1 GCA_024697625.1 Oscillospiraceae bacterium | reverse complement strand
GACTTCAATGCACCAGCCTAACAAGGAATAGGAAAAGAATATCAGAATAAGATTAATGACATATTCCATGTCGCTTCCTCCTAGTCTCCAGAACATCATCTATTTCTCCCTTCTGCTTTAGAAGAATAATGTGTGCTCTTTGGACACACTCAACGTATCACGAAAACCGTTGAAAAACAAGGAAAAACGCAAAAAATGTGTCACAGCTTGAGTTAGCCTGGTGTAATCAGATTAGGACGGTAATTTTGACAGAATTGCCGTCCTTAAGTTTTTATGTATAAATGCTGGGAATTTGCAGAAATCCTGCTTTTCCTCGCATTTTTCGCTTTTTAATTCAGATCGCATCACGGTCGTGCGGCTTTTCGGGCAGCCATTTTTCGTTTTCAGGGGTCTTTTTCCGGCCTTGGCTCCCCGGAGTTTCGTTCAGTTTGTCATTAGTGCTCTTCGTACAGGTATGACCCTGCGACGATCATGAAAAAGAGTAGTATTCCGATCTTAGAGAGCACTCCTGAAATCGAACCCGAGTGCGGATGAACGGGCATTTGTACATCAAGCGCAACATGAAAAGGTCACCTGGAAACAGGTGGTCTTTTCTTTATTTCGGTAGATTACAGGCCGCCTTTATGGTATACTCATTATGGAGAGATGGACAGAAAGGCGGTGTGCATAGATGCCGGATAAAACATATATCGCAATCGATCTGAAAAGTTTCTATGCTTCCGTCGAATGCCAGGAACTCGGGAAAGACCCGCTCACGACAAATCTGGTTGTCGCGGATCAAAGCCGTACGGAAAAAACGATCTGTCTGGCGGTGTCTCCTTCGCTGAAAGCCAATGGTATTCCCGGACGTGCCCGCCTCTTTGAGGTCGTCCAGCAGGTCAAACGTATAAATGCCCAGCGTCGTGCAAGGGCTCCTGGTCATCAGTTTAAGGGCAAATCCTCCAATGCTGTTGAGTTAGAGAAGGATCCGTCTCTTGAACTCGATTATATTGTTGCGACACCGCGGATGTCATACTATATGACCTACAGCACTCGCATCTATAACATCTACCTGAAATATGTGGCGCCAGAAGATATCCATGTGTACTCAATCGATGAGGTGTTCATCGACGCAACAGATTACCTGAAGACGAACGGCATGACTGCCCATGACTTTGCCATGCTGATGATACAGGATGTTCTTAAGACCACCGGCATCACGGCAACGGCCGGGATCGGTCCCAACCTCTACCTCTGCAAAGTCGCGATGGATATCTGGGCAAAGCACATCCCGGCAGATAAAGATGGTGTCCGCATTGCAGAATTGGATGAGATGACCTATCGGCAGTATCTCTGGGCCCACAAACCGATTACGGATTTCTGGCGCGTCGGTAAGGGATACGCCCGGAGACTGGCTGACAATGGCATGCTCACAATGGGGGATGTAGCGCGTTGCTCAGTCGGCGGTCCCAACGATGTAAAAAACGAAGCTCTCCTGTACAAGCTGTTTGGTGTGAACGCGGAGCTGCTGATTGACCATGCCTGGGGCTGGGAGCCATGCGAGATCCGACATATCAAAGCCTTCAAGCCGGAAAACAACAGCGTCAGCATCGGACAGGTTCTGCAGGAGCCCTATTCCTTTGAAAAGGCGCGCATTATTGTCCGGGAGATGACAGATGGTTTGGTCATGGATCTGGTGGAAAAGGGGCTTGTGACAGACCAGATCGTGCTCACGGTTGGTTATGATATTGAGAGCCTTACTCCTGAGTACAAGGGAGCAGTCGAAACAGACTGGTACGGTCGCAAGGTGCCGAAGATGGCCCATGGTTCGGAAAATATCGGTCGGATGACCTCGTCCACAAAACTGATCATGGATGCTGCCATGCGGCTGTATGACAGGATTGCAGATAGAAAACTGCTGGTTCGGCGTATGTATGTAGTGGCAAATCACATCGCTGATGCGGCAGAAGCCAAGGCAGAGCCGGAGTTTGAGCAGATGGATCTCTTCTCCGATATGGAGGAAGAGAAAGAGAAGAGAGAAAAGGAAGAAGCTGCCCGGGCAAAAGAGGAGCGGCTTCAGCAGGCAATGCTGTCTATCAAAAAGCGGTACGGGAAAAACGCTATCCTCCATGGAACCAGCTATGAGGAAGGAGCAACCGGACGTGACCGGAACAGGCAGATCGGAGGACATAAGGCATAATGGAGATCTCACACGAATACGACGACATTATCAATCTGCCCCACCATGTTTCTGCAGATCGGCCGCACATGCCGATGATCGACAGGGCTGCTCAGTTTTCACCCTTCGCCGCACTCACCGGGTATGATGCGGCCATTGTTGAAACGGCCCGCCTGACGGATACGAAAAGAGAACTCTCGGAGGAGCAGAAAGAGGTTATCGGCAAACAGCTTCATTCCCTGCAGAGCCGTCTGAAAACCGAGCCGGTTATCACCGTCACTTACTTTGTGCCAGACAGCCGAAAAGCCGGCGGTGCTTACCGGACGATAACCGGAACCGCAAAGAAAGTGGACGAATACAGCGGTGTTTTGGAAATGAGCAATGGACTCAATATTCCCTTTGACGATATTCTGAGTCTGGAGTAAGACCTGTAGCGTGGGTGCCCCGGAAAGGAGAGGGTCATGTTCATCTGCCGGTGATGACCTTCTTCGTGACTGCCTGTATACTCATCCCCATGGGCGGAGATCCCAAACTGCTTTTCTTAATATTTGAGATTTCTGCCATGCCCGGAAAACCACCTCACTGCATCGGGAAAAATATTCAGAAAGAAGGATCTGTTATGAAAAGATCTTTTTCCGTTATGATTCTATGCCTGCTGTCTGTTTTTTGTCTGATCATGCCGTCGGATCTCTGTGCCGCTGCTTCGGAAGAAGCAGCAGCTAAACATGTGGTGATCCTTGCAACATCGGATATGCATGGCAATGTATGGGGCTATTCATACGAGGACAATGCAGAAAGCACCAACAACGGTATGGCCCGCCTGTATTCCTATATCAGGCAGGTTCGGGAAGAAAACGCTGTCGTCTTCCTGGTGGATGCAGGCGATGAGATCCAGGGAACCATTATGACAGACGATATCGCCAATAAAAACCCTGACCAGGACCACCCTGTCATCGCCGCGATGAATTACATGGGATATGATGCAATGACGCTCGGCAATCACGAATTCAACTGGGGCATCGACACGATGAAGAGAATCCTTGGACAGGCAGATTTTCCGGTTCTCGGAGCGAATATTCTGGACATGGACGGAAATTATGTGACCGGAAACGGCTGGACCGTTGTGGACCGTGACGGTATCAGGCTTGCCGTTATCGGTGTCTGTACACCGGATGTCCCGATCTGGGACGGAGGAAAGGAAGGGATCGAAGATACGGTTTATGAACCGGCCAGCGAAGCCGTGAAGAAAGCCATTGAAGAGATCGGCGATCAGGCAGATATCATTCTTGTCTCCGCACACATGGGACAGTTCGCGGAATTTGACGAAGACGGAGGGTCCGATTCCGCCAATAAGATCATCGAAGACAATCCGGAAGTGGATCTTCTGCAGGTTGCGCACATGCACATTACCGTAAATGATGAGTTTGAAGGGACACCGGTAGTGGGGGTTCGCAATTCCGGCCGCGAGATAGCCCGTATTGATCTGACGCTGGATCAGGACAACAATATTAAGGACATATCCACCGAGATCGTTGATATGGAGAACTATGAGCCCAGCGATGAGATCCGGGAAATCCCCGCAGTGAAGGAGATTCATGAGCAGGCGGTCAACCTGGTGCAGGGCAGTACCGGTGAAAATGGCGAACCGGGTGAACCTCTTGGGACGACGACAGCCAGGTTCCAGCCGGATGACGAAATCCGGGGCCTGCCGGAGGGAAAGCTGCAGGATACGGCGGTCCCAGATCTCATTATGAACGTACAGCTTCTCAACTCCGGGGCCGATGTAACTTCCTATGCCCTGTTCAAGAATACCAGCGATCTGCCGGAAGGTCCCATCTATTACAATAATATCTTTGATATATACAAGTATGACAACACCCTTTACACACTGAAAGTGACCGGGCGGGAGCTGAAAAACTATATGGAATGGTCCGCCGAGTGCTATAATCAGTGGGAGCCCGGCGATATCAACATCTCCTTTGATCCTGAATACCCCGGTTATCTGCATGACATGTTTGCCGGCGTTGATTATGAGATCGATCTGTCCCAGCCAAAGGGCCAGAGAATCAGGAATGTCATGTTCAGGGGCGAACCGCTGCAGGATGACCAGGTCCTGACCCTGGCGGTCAATAACTATCGCTACTCATCGGGAATCAAAGCGCAGAATCTTGCGGAAGGCAAGCGTGACTGGGAGTCTTCAAACTCGATCCGGGATATGATCGTGCAATACTTTGCGGAGAACTCACCCGTTGAACCGACCGTTGATCATAACTGGCGCATCGTTGGCGTTGATCTGAACGAGGGTGACCCGCGTCGTGCTGAAATCATCGGATATATCAACGAAGGCCTGCTCCATACGCCGTATGATAAGAGCTACAACCTTGCGGATTACGACGCGCTGGTCGCGGAAGCGGCTGCCAACCGTGAGGCCGGTATTACGGTCGAGGATCCGGAGAGACGATAAATGGAAATCACTGTCCTGATTTTTTCCGGAGCAAAGATGCAGAAGGCGTTTTCTCTCTGGGCAGCTCATGCTTTGTAAGTCTTTTCGGAAACGGTCCCTCAGACTGAAACGGGATCCCGAATTCTGTCAGGACAGCTTCAAAGGCATCCGTATATTTCTTCTCGTCCAGAAGCTGCATGAAACTGAGAAAAATCCTGTCTCCCAGAGAGGATGCTTCGAGCAGCACATGGCCATCCACGATGAACACAAAGGAATCCACATAGTCCGCGACTTCACCCCAGTCCATCCATCCCGTATAGTTGGCAATAAAGGTTCCATGCTGGGCGTTTTTTCCCTCATATGGATCATGTTTTTTGAAATATGCCAGCTTTTGCTTCTGACCCCGGATCGCTTCCAGCTCTTGAAGCAGGCAGAATTTGTCCCTCAGCTCAGCAGAGCTGACGCTGGGATCTGTCTGAAGGACGATTTGCCCTCTTGTCATGGTTCCGAGTTTCTCCATATCCCATTTGAGCTGCTCACGCGTATAATCCAGATGGACATGGCTGAGCAGATCGATATGGCTGTGCGGCAGGCCGAGGCTTGCGGCGGGGTTATGCGCCGTCTCTCCGCCGATGACGCGAACCTTCTCAGGGAGTACCTTATCCAGCGCCTTTGCCATCACAACAAGGAAGAAGGACGCCACACTGGAATCGTTGTTCTTTACGAAGGACATGATGTCCTTCTGAGCAAAGGTGTAGAACCGAAAGTTAGGCTTTCTCTTAAACGGATTAAACATGCCGTTGAGATAATCGATTCCCAGAATTGCCGGCTTTTTGCTCCTGTAGCGGAAGATCGGCTGCTCTGTGCCCAGCATCTCAATTGTCGGTTCCTCTGCCTCACCCGGCAGAAGAGGACTGTCCGGCTTGCGTATCGCCGGGGCGGTCGGCACGACATGGTATTTCTCTATGATATACTGGTAGACCGTGGTCATGACCCAGGGCTGTGCGCCTCGGCCGCCGCACAGGGCATGGCTGATATAGAAGTTGATCTCCCGGCCTTCGCACTGCACAAACAGCAGATGCCCATTCACAGCAGGGCTTCCCAGCTTTGGAAGGTGCTTTCTCCGCCGGAAGATGACTGCTTCCTCCGGGTTCGACTGGAGAATATATCCGCCATCTTCATCCAGACCTACCCTTACAGCAAAATAGGGGTATCGCTTTATCGCGGTATTTACAGCGGACTTCAGCTTTTTCACGTCCACCTTTTCCTTCATGACAACGCGAATACGGATAATACTGAAAAAGATGGATTCTTTTTTATATAGTCTGAATGTATTGAGGCTGTATTTCATACTGATGTCTCCTTGCACATGGCAGCTTGATCTTTCTGTCTTCGTACCCCTGTTGAGGATATGCGTCAGAGGTCCGATTCAAAATGAAATGTAAAACAATTATATCCGGGCAGCATGTAAAATCAAGAGAATTGTTTCAGAGCAGCTTGTGGAAAGCTGCAGGTGCGGGGAAAGAGTCCGAGCTGACAGAAGGCTGCTCAGGAGCAGCAGAGGCCTGCCTTCAGATGAGGATTGCATTGTCATGATTCCTGTGCTATAATTCACTCACAAATAACAGTAAAGGAGAAAACAGATGGAGAGCAGCTATTCCTATTCTTCACAGAATCCGATCGTCACTGTCATTGCGTTGATTATCCTTGTCATCGACGTTATCGCGCTGTGGAAGATCTTTGTCAAAGCGGGAGTTCCGGGCTGGCACAGTATTATCCCGATCCTGAGCACTTATGATCTGTGCAAGATTGCGCTCAAAGACTCTGTCGGTCTGTTCACCGTGCTTTGCATTCTGTTCCCGATTGTCCTGATCTATCCCTGCTTGAAGCTTGCAAATGCATTCGGAAAAGGCACCGGCTTCGGCATCTGCCTGTTCCTGTTCAGCTTCATCGCATACCCGATCCTGGGCTTCGGTGACGCGGAGTATTACGGTCCGCAATAATGTGTGTTTACGACGGAAGAGAGGGGCTCAGCCCCTCTCTTCCGTTCCTGGGAAGCCCCAGACTGCAGATGCATGTTCTTTATGATGCGCCGGCAGAAATCACAGAACATGATTTCTGCCGGCGCTGTTTCAGTTCTGCCGGCGGACTGCTTCAGCCTCCTGGTATACTGCGGCCCCGGCCGGGAACCGACACGGGCACCGGTGCGGACGGGAACGGGAACCCGGGCAGGACTCAGGGAAGAATCTGCGTTGCGAGCCCGGAAGGCTCGGCATACTCTTCTCCGACCACACCGCCGAGAACCTCGGTGATATAGTCCATAACGGATTCATCCAGCGTGATGCCGGTGTCAAAGCCAAAACCTTCGAGGTAGGCGCGGCTGAAAGCATTGTAGGTGTCGCCGCCCGAGGCACAGAAATTGTTCGTGACGACCGCATAGGTGGCCGCTTCATCAAAAGGCTCGCCGTTGACGAAGAGAATGGTGACGCGGTTGATGGAAGCGGGGGCGTAGTAACTGCTCTCCTTATCGCCAAGCATGTAGAGATCACCCTGGTCGAAGGGCTCGGTGGTATCCAGAATCCATTCGATTCCGGTAGTCTGGGGATAGCCGCCGATCGGATCGGGGGTGCAGTAAGTGGAGGCCTCCAGTGCTTCCAGAAGCTCTGCGCCGGTTACATAAACCACCGCAACGGTGTTTCCGAAGGGAAGAACCGTGTTGATATCACTCTTGGTAATCTCACCGACCCCGATGGAGGCCCGGATTCCGCCGCCGTTGGTGACACCGACCACAGGTGCGTCGAAGTACGCTTCCAGCCCGCCGCCGGAAACGACGGTCCAGACCAAGGCGTCGGCAACCAGGCTGCCGAGGTTGGTCTGACAGATACGGTTTCCGGACTCTCTCTCTCCGTTCAGGAAGTATTCTGTCCGGGCGAAGGGAGTGTTGTATTCTGCATCCACAGCATCGATGATCTCCTGAGCATACGCTGCAACAAGCCCGTTTGATTCAAGACCGGGTGTGCTCATCAGAAAGTTGTCTTCGATGGTCCTGGTCTCATTATCGATGACGACCACGCCGATCGTCTGGAAAGCGGTACCGGTGGAGGCAATGGGTTCACCGTTCTCGCCGGAGGTCATAACCGTGTGGGAGTGACCGTCAATCAGAAAATCGATCCCGGGCACATTTGCATAGAGATCAATCGAACGGTAGCCGTTGGCCGCAGATTCTTCGTCGACACCCAGATGGACAAGACCGATAATCAGGTCGGCCTCCTGCTCCTCCAAATCATCGACGGCGAGCTGGGCACTGGCGTAAAGGTCGTCAAAGGTCGCGAAAGAGAGCTCCTGGATCAGGCCCGGATTGACCTTCGTTGCAGTCTCGGGGGTTGCCATGCCGAAGAAGCCGAGTCTGAGCCCGCCTGCGGTTTCGATTACCGTATACGGATCAAAAATGGTCTCGCCGGTCCTGTCGAGATAGACGTCCGCGCAGAGGACGGTAAACTGCGCCTCCTGCAGGTTTTCCGCAAGCTGCGTATAGCCATAGTCGAAGTCGTGGTTGCCGAGCGTCACAATATCATAACCGGCGGCGTTCATCATGGTGACAGCGCTTGCGCCTTTTGTGCTGCTGACATAGGGGGTGCCCTGACTGAAATCGCCGGCATCGACGAGAAGAACTTCCGCTCCGGCATTCTCAAACGAGGTCTTCAGCGCGGCGGCAACGGCATAGCCGCTGATCGCGCCGTGCACGTCGTTCGTGTGCAGGATCACGGTTTTACCGGTATAGTCACTCTGAAAGACTTTCGCATTTGCCTTATAGTCATAGGCGGCGGACGCGGGAACACTGAGGGCGAGGACAAGAATCAGGATCAGAACAAGCGACAGAGCTTTCTTTGCTGCTTTCATAATTATCCTCCGTTTGCAGGCATTCTGGAATGAAAGATCCAGAAAAGCAGTCAGATTTCGCTGCTTTTGCCGGTATTTTAACATATCCGGCTGCACAGGACAAGAGAAAATACACGTTTATTCTGTAGAGCAAATGTCGGGGCGGCCCTGTGATTCACAGAAGCTCTTCCTGCCGGTCTGGCGACCATACGGCTTCAGCCGAATCTTATGCTTTCGGTGCCTGCTGTTGGAGCTGGAGGAATTCGCTTTCTTTCAGAATCGCACTCAGCTTTCCCAGACGACGGAACACTTCGTCAAGGGTGCCCTTCTCCCTTGCAAAATGCAGCCGGATCAGATTATTGACCGGCTCACGGAAAAAACTGGAGCCGGGCACTGCTGCGACACCGATCTCGCGAGTCATCCATTCACAGAACGCAAGGTCGCTCATGTTCTGAAACCGGGGCAGGGCAAGAAAGTCTCCGATGTCGACCATGACAAAGTAGGTTCCCTGCGGTACGTTGTGCTTCAGGCCCAGACGGTCAAGACCAGCTAGGAAATAGTCGCGCTTTTCCCTGTAGATGCGGTTGAGCTCACAATAATACTGCTCTTCAAAGTGAAGCCCGGTCACCGCGGCCTCCTGAAGCGGAGACGGCGCGCCGACGGTCAGAAAGTCATGGACTTTCTTTGCAGCTTCGACTGCGGACTCCGGCCCAATCAGATAGCCCAGCCGCCAGCCGGTGATGGAATAGGTTTTGGAGAGACTGTTGCAGGTCAGCGTCCGGTCCGCCATCCCCGGGAGACCTGCCATGACTGTGTGTACCGCCGGAGCATAGACCATGTGCTCGTATACCTCGTCGGTGATAACCCAGGCATCATAGCGCTCCGCCAGTTCACCGATCAGAAGAAGCTCCTGCCGACTGAAGACCTTGCCGCATGGATTGGAGGGATTGCAGAGAATGATGGCCTTTGCCCCCTGTCGGAAACCCTGCTCAATGAGCTCCGGGTCAAAGCGGTAATCAGGCGGAACCAGAGGAACATAGATCGGTTCTGCGCCGGAGAGAATTGCGTCCGCACCGTAATTCTCATAGAAGGGCGAGAAGACCAGAACTCTGTCGCCGGGATCGCATACCGCCATCACGGTACTCATCATCGCTTCGGTACCGCCGCAGGTGACCAGGACCTGTGTCTCCGGGTCTACGGACAGCCCGCTGCTTCTTTGAAATTTTTCGGCAAGCGCCTGGCGCAGGTTCGGCGCACCGTAAGTAACCGAATACTGGTGCGGCCCCTCATAGGCGACTTTTGCAAGGGCATCCATAAGTGCCTGCGGCGGGTCAAAGTCAGGGAAGCCCTGGGAGAGATTGATGGCACCGTACTGATCACTGATGCGGGTCATACGGCGGATGACAGAGTCGGTAAAGCATCCGACCCTGCGGGACAGTGTTTTCATCGCCCTTCCTCCAGACTGCGGAAGAACCTGCTGCACGCACACAGTCCCTCCCGGAGCGTCTGTGCGTCACAGGCATAACCGAGCCGGAAGCTCTTCGGCTGCTCGAAGCAGTCGCCGGGCGTGACAAAGGCTCCGCTCTCGTGATACATCCGGGTGCAGAATTCGTAGGAGGGCAGGTCGTAATCATAGCAGATCAGGGCGGTTGTGCCCGCCTGCGGGCAGGACCAGCGGATGTGAGACTCACGCTCTACCCATCCTGCAACGATCGCTGCGTTTTCGCGGACGATGTCCTGGCTGCGCTTCAGGAGCCGATCCGCGTGGGCCAGTGCGATTCCGGCGATGGCCTCGTCAAACATGCCGCAGCTGATATGGTTATAGTCCCTGTGCGACAGGAGAGAGCGCATGAGCGCCTTATCATGGGTTGCGATCCAGCCAAGCCGAAGACCTGCCAGAGAGAAGACCTTGGACATGCTGCTGACAGAGATGCCCTTATCATAGAGATCAACGATCGATTCGCTCCAGCCGTCCTCCTGCGTCAGGTGGCGGTAGACTTCATCACAGAGGACATAAGCATTGACTGACCGGGCGATTTCCACAATCTCCCTCAGCATGGGAGCGGGCATCAGAGCGCCGGTGGGATTGTTCGGGTTGTTGATGCAGATGAGCCTGGTGTCCGGCGTCGCCAGCGCCTGAAGCTCCTGCAGATCCGGAAGCCAGCCGTTCTCTTCACGCAGCCTCAGGATCTGCAGGTCTGCGCCGTAGCTCTCCGGGATGGAATAAAGCTGCTGATAGGCCGGCATGACGCTGATCACACGATCCCCCGGCTCGACCAGAGAGTAAAACACATGATGGTTGGCCCCTGCGGCCCCGTGGGTGGTGATGACTTCCTCCGGCCTGAGGCTGTGATACAGCCTGCAGATCCCCTCCCGAAAAGCCGGTGCACCTTCAATGTCCCCATAGGTCAGACGCCGCGAGCAGAAGGCGCTCAGAAAAGCATCCCGGTCTTCTCCGCAGAGAGCGAAGAGCTCGTCAAGCGACACGGAATCGACACAGGTCTCGGCAATGTTGTATTTTGCCCCGACCTCATATTCATTCATCCATTCTTCTACGGCAAAGGCTTTGATCTTCATATGTTTCCTCCTTCATAATCTGCAGGGCACCCGAAACCCACGCCTTATAGTATACCGGACGGTATACCGTACCTGCGGCGAAGCTTCGGATGCCCTTGAATCCCACACCCGGTGGTGTGAGAGGGTGCTGTTCAATTTGCAGGGAAAATCTATCATTTCTCTTCAAAAAAGTCAAGAGGGACTCGGTGATTTTTTAAATAACGAAAGCGACGGGGCGCGGAAAATCTCTTCGGGGAGCGCGGAAACGCTCTCCGGGGAGCATCTGCTTGACAATCCCCACACCCGATGGTAAAGTTACCACAAAGACTGCTTCTGCCGCTTCTGTGATGCGGGGCGGCAGGGTTTATTCGGATGGGAGCCATAGAACAGGATGAGGACAATCTATTTTGATCTGAGTATGGGAGCGGCGGGAGACATGCTGACTGCGGCGCTGCTGGAGCTGCATCCGGAACCGGAGCGGGTACTGGAAACCCTGAACCGCGTCTTTCAGGGGAGAGTAAGCCTCTCAGCAGCCAGGGACCGAAAATGCGGAATCGCCGGCACCCACGTGACGGTAACTGCCGACGGAAAAGTCGAGGGAGAGAAGACCCGGTCTGAGGGGCACGAAGAGGCGCATGCGGAACAACGGCATGACTGCCTTTGCCGGGACAGCAGCCGGGAGCATGGCGGACATCATGCGGTGCCGCATTCCCACGGCCATCACTCCCACACCTCAGTGAGCGAAGTCAGGGAGTTTATCCGCGAACTGGAGCTGCCGGAGCCTGTGCTCCGGGATGCGCTCGGGGTATACGATCTCCTTGCTGAGGCGGAAGCCCGGGTCCACGGAAGTACCCTGGAGAATATCCATTTTCACGAGGTCGGGACGCTGGATGCCATGGCGGATGTGGTGTCGGTGTGCTGTCTGATGCGGGAGCTGGCTCCTGAGAAGATCTGTGCGTCTCCCGTACATGTGGGGAGCGGCACTGTGAGGTGCGCCCACGGCGAACTGCCCGTACCTGCACCGGCAACACTGGAGCTTCTGAAGGGGATACCGTTCTATTCCGCAGAGATCCGCGGCGAACTCTGTACCCCGACGGGAGCGGCCTTGCTGAGGTATTATGTAAAATACTTCGGTGATATGCCCGGAATGAAGGTCGACCGTGTCGGCTACGGGCTGGGTACGAAGGATTTCCCAAGGGCGAACCTCCTCCGCGTCCTGCTCGGTGAGACGGAAGCGGAGCGGGAGCAGCTGATCGAACTGGTCTGCAACCTTGACGACATGACAGGAGAGGAACTGGCGTACGCGCAGGAGCGGCTCTTTGCCGCGGGGGCGCTGGACGTTTATTTTACCAATATCGGCATGAAGAAAAGCCGCCCGGCCGTCATGCTGACCTGCATGTGCAGACAGGAGCAGAGGGACGAGATGCTGCGCTGCCTGTTCCGGAACACGACGAGTCTCGGTGTCCGGGAATATGTCTGCAGCCGGTATACACTTGCCCGCAGTTTCAGCACGCGGGAGACGCCCTGCGGGTCGGTCCGGATGAAACGTGCGGAGGGCTACGGAACCGTGCGTGAAAAGCCGGAATTCGAGGATCTGAAAAGAATTGCGGAGAAAGAGAACCTGCCGCTTCGGGAGGCGGCGAGGATGGCAGAGGAAGCGATCCCGGACAATCCGAAATGAAGGAGCGGAGAGACCGAACATGAAGACACACATCCTGGAAAATGACGAACTGAGAATCACAGTTGCCGACGCCGGGGCAGAGCTTGTCAGCGTATGGGACAGAGAGACGGACAGCGAGAGGCTCTGGACTGCCGATCCGGCGGTCTGGAACAGACACTCTCCGATTCTGTTCCCGTTTGTGGGAAGGGTTACAGACGGCAGGTACCGGATCGGCGGCAGAGAGTACAGCATGAAGACGCAGCACGGATTTGCCAGAGATATGGACTTTGTCTGCATCGATGAGACGGATACCACGGTCACGCACTGCCTGACTGCGACCGACCGCACCCGGGAACTCTATCCCTATGACTTCCGGCTGACCGTGCGGCACAGCCTGAACCGGAGAGAGCCCCGGAAGCTGGGGGTGTCATGGACGGTAGAGAACACCGGTGACGCTGAGATGTACTATGCTATCGGAGCCCACCCCGGCTTTCTGATGCCGCCGGGTACCCGGAAGGAGGACTGCCTGATCACCTTCCCCGGGCGGGAGGAGCTGCGTTTCTTCGGCGCGGATGCGGCGGGCTTTGCCCATCCGGAACGGGAGCAGAGCCTGAAACTGGACGGAGGCTGCGCACGGTATCAGGACTCCGTTCCCGATACCTGGATCTTTGAGGGACAGAATATCGAAACCGCGGGAATCGCCGGACCGGACAGAAAGCCCTGGATCACCATGGAGTGCTCCGGATTCCCGATGCTGGCGGTCTGGGCCAATAAAAACGGCCCGTTCATCTGTCTGGAACCGTGGTTCGGCAGAACAGACGACGCGGGCTTTTCGGGTACGCTGGAAGAGAAGAAGGGGATGCAGAGACTGGAGAGCGGTGAAAGACGCGACATCTCGTACGCTGTCATCTTCCACCACTGATCAGAAGCCGCAGCAGGATGCAAGTCCGCTCAGAGAGACTTTACGGGTCCTGTGAGGCGGCCTCCAGAAAGGACAGAACCTGCTCACGGCTCCTGAGCGCCGTTGCCGCACCGACCGCTGTCGTGCAGATCGCGCCGCAGGCATTTGCAAAGCGGACAGCGTCCTCGGGCCGGCTGCCGCACAGCAGCTCTGAGGTGAAGCCTGCGACGAAGTTGTCTCCGGCGCCGGTGGCGTCTACTGCGTCAATCCTGTGAGCGGGAAGAAGAACCCGGGTGGTCGGATTCCGGAAGAGACAGCCTTTGCTGCCGAGCTTGACGATCACGTTTCGGATCCCGCAGGAGAGAAAAACCTCAGCCATCTCGTCGGGATCGGTTCTGCCGGTATAATAGCGGGCCTCATCCTCGTTCGGCGTGATGCAGTCTATGAGCGGAAGGGCCTCTTTCAGATCGGCCAGAGAGAGAAAATTGAAATTCGGGAGCTTAGTGTCGGCGACGGTCAGGCTCCCGGCTTTTTTTGCACTTCGGAGGACGGAGAGAACAATCTCGGGATCGTCGAAGGGGGCCCGGAACAGCGAGCCGAGGATGACGGCCTTTGCATCTGTGAACAGACTCGCATAGCGCTCCGGATGAAAGTTATACCGGTGCGCACTGTTGGTGATGGATTTCCGGGTTCCGTCATCGTTTACGAACATCGTGGTGACGGGCGTCGCGTGCTCAACCGAGCGAAGAATCAGCGAGGTATCCACCCCTGCCTTCGAGAGCGCGTCCAGCACCATGTCGCCGGCGCTGTCACGACCCAGCGAACAGAGAATCCCGGTGCGCATCCCGAGCTTTGCCGCAGCCATGGATTCGTTTACGGCTTCTCCGCCGACATTGAGCGAACCGGAAACGGCTCGGAACCCGGAGGCGGAGATCGGTGACGGATCAAAACCCTTGATGATGGAATCCACCAGGGCGGTTCCGATGCAGATGATATCGTAGCGATGTGCCATCTGTGCTGCTCCTTTCCGTCAGAAGGCTGCCTGACGTCCGTGATGCGATGACGCCAGCATCATCTGTCGAGTATGTGCACATTCATATGGTTGTAGGTCATCTCCACACCCTTCGCGGCGAAGCACTCCCGGACATTCTCATTCAGGTTGAAGAAGACATCCCAGTAGTCCGCGGTCCTGCACCAGACGCGGACGGTATATTCGATACAGCTGTCTTTGTAGTCGCTCAGTCTCACAAAGGGAGGGGGATCCTGAAGAATCCTGATATCGCGGGAGATCGCATCCGAAACCGCTGCCTTCACATCGTCGGTGGAGCTGTCGTAGGAGGCCGAAAAGATACGGTCAACCCTGCGGAGAGGCTCACGGCTGTAGTTGCAGATGATTGTGCCGGTCACATCGCTGTTCGGAATGCTGACAAAAATATTGTCCAGCGTGTTGAGCTGCGTATAGAAAAGCCCGACAGCCTTTACTGTGCCTGCCTTTCCGGCGGCCTCCACATAATCCCCGGCCCGAAAAGGTTTTGAGATCAGCAGGGTCAGACCGGAGAAGAGGTTGGAGAGAATATTCTGGACAGAGAGGGAAAGCGCAAGACCGACGATGCTGATCAGTGCCACGAGAGAGGTGGTCGGGATCCCGAGGGCTCCGGCCACGATAATACCGGTCAGAATCCAGAGGAGGATCCTGACGGAGGACAGAATGAAACCCTTCAGAGTGGCGTCAAGCCTGGAGGCCCTTTTCAGTATTCTTTCCAGCGCTCTGAGGACAAGCTGGATGACGACAAAGCAGGCAAGAAAGGTCAGGATGGCGCTGATCAGCGTGGAGAGCGCCATAGAACCGATCGACACCTTGCTCAGAACGCCGTAGTCCAGGTCGTTGAAGTTCATTTCACTTAAATCCAGATCCATAGTGCATCACATTCCTTTGAAGGTTGTCACTTCTTTCGGCCGGAACGCCGGCGCTTCTTCGTGCCGGCGCGAAGCTCTGAACGGAAAGCGGCGGCCACATAGACGACCGCGACGGTACTGATGACCGCCCCCCAGATCATAAGGGGGAGGACCTGAAAGTCACGGATCGAGGCGGCGCTGCTCCGAAGCGCCGCGGCCTGAAGGTCTGTCAGAACCGCATAGCCGACGAGAATCAGACATACGATGGATTTTTCCAACTGTACGGACCGTTCCTCTCAGCGCAGCTGCGGATGAAACTTCGCGTTGTGCTCCGCCCTGGCCTTGTCCAGAGCGCGGACAAAGTTCAGATGGATTGTCTTTCCGCAGTATTCGCAATAGAACGCCGAGACGTATTTTTCCCTCTGTGCCGCTCCTCCGGTGACCTTGTCCAGATCCTCATTTCTGATCTTTTCCATGTGCTGCATCCTCCAGATTCCAGGCTTCGTCCATGTTACCCTGTTTTAAAAAGCCGCTCTGCTCTTCTGAACCTCAGAATAGCAGAAAACACGGCATCCTGCAATATAATCCGGTAAAAAAGCTGCTGCAAAACCGCGCAGAACTATGACGCGAGGTGACGGAGCGCTGTTTTCTCGGAGAACACATGGCAGAGCACTGCACCGAGCAGGGCAATCACGGCACCCAGCATGAGAACGGACCGGACCGGGAGCATGTCGTACAGATGCCCGCCTACCGCACTGGAGAGAATGTTTCCGAGAGTAACCATCCCGAATGCCAGCGCCTGCCCCTTGGCCGAGTCCTTCCCGTCGATGGTAAGAACAACATACTGAACCATGGCAGGTGTGATCATGGCAAAAGAGACCGCCTGCAGCACCTCGGCGGCGTACAGGCTTCCCATGCCGGGGGCGAGTGCAATCGCCAGGGACTTGAGCACAAACATCGAAGAAGCGAAACGGACGGTCGAAGCGCAGCTGACCCGGCGCAGAAGCCGGTCGTACAGGAACATCAAGGGGATCTCCATGCATGCGGTGTAGCCGCTGAGCAGACCCATGTCGGAGGTGTCTCCGCCCACGTTGCGTACGACATTGATCAGATAATTGTTGACGAGGTTGTGTGAGACGAAAAGAAGGGCAATACCGGGCAGCAGCCCGCAGAAGCGCCGATTCTCACGGAAGAACTGCCTGAGATTGCTGCCGGCCTTGGCCCTCAGAGACCTGTCGGCAAGGGCAGGGGACACTCTGCGGATACTGAAGCAGAGCAGCAGCAGGGCCGCTGCCTGCAGGGCGATGGAGATGAGAAAAACCGCCGGGAGAATCAGTGTCCCGATCTCCTCCAGCAGCTTCCCGATCAGAATGGAAACCGGAGCAAAGGCAATGGAGCCTGTGCCTCTTGCGGCTCCGTAGTTGATATGGCCGATCCGACCGCTCAGATCTACGCTGATCTCTGTGTTCATCGGGTTCAGGGTGATTTCGACCCCGATGAGAAGGCAGTTGAGGACAGCGACCGCCGTGCTTTTGCCCGGGAGCCATCCGAGAAAGAGAACCAGAACGACCTGAGAAGCAAGCAGCAGCCACTGACAGCGATAAACCGTGATCCTGTCATATCGGTCAATCAGATTTGCCAGCAGCTGCGGGAACAGGAAACCCAGAATATACCCGAGGGCAAGAATCCGCCCCAGCTGGGTGTTGTTGTATCCGCGTGCCTGCAGATAGACCGCCGCATAGCTTACGATACCGCAGAAACTGGCCCAGTACAGACCCTGTATGAGAGCGTATTCAACATTAACGAAACGAAGCAGTCTTTGTCTGTCCCGCACAGGTTACACCACTTTTCACATTGATTGCGGGAGCTATTATAATCGCAGAAATCAGAACGTCAAGGGTTAATATGCATAAAACAGACGGGACCAGAGAGCGGCAGAATGGCTGGGGAGATATGCTGTTTATTCCGGGCGCCGGTTCTTTTCCGGAATTGTGACGGTGACGACAGTGCCGCCTGTCTCTCCGGTCCGTATATCCAGGGTACCGCCGCACATGAGCTTCAGCCGCTCACGGATGTTGCTGAGGGCGACGTGGGGTGCGAGATCGTCGGCCGACGCATAGCCCGGCCCGTTGTCTGTCACGGTGATCACGCTGGCGGCCTGCGCCTCCCGGGCCTCTACCTTGATTCTCAGCGGACCCAGCTCCGGATCGACCCCGTGCTTGACGGCGTTCTCTACGATGGGCTGGAGCGTCAGCGGCGGCAGGCGGAAGCGGGTGAAGGGAGTATCGAATTCCACAGACAGTCTGTCTTCATAGCGCGCCTGCTCCACTGCCAGATATGCCCGGGTGTGCTCCAGCTCTTCCGTAAAGGGGATGGTGTCCTCCTTGACAATGGCAGTGAAGTTCTGACGCAGATAGCTGGAAAAATCCAGAATAATCTGCTGGGCTTTTTTCGTGTCCTGAGCACAGAGATAGTAGATGCTCAGAAGCGTGTTGTAAATGAAGTGAGGCCGCATCTGCAGCACCAGGATGCTTGCGCGCTGGCGGGCAAGCTCCTCCTGACGCTGAATGTTCTGTTCCGCCTGATCCATCATCATAAAGATATACAGGAACATGGCGGCGAGAGTCGTGCTGAGGACAACCATATACAGCCCATAGAATACCGCCTGGATCAACATGCCGAACAATGGCAGCAGGATATAGAGCAGGAAAGAATAAAACTGCCTGCGGGAGAGTCTGGTGCGCCTGCGAAAGACTGCGACAAAGAGTGCCACCATACTGAGAGCAGTCGGAACCAGCAGCAGGGGATACCAGGCACCGCGATGGTAGACCTGATCCGGGGTAAAGTAATAAATGAACCTGGTAAACTGCGTGACGGTCAGGAGCGCGAAGTATAGCACAAACAGAGCAAGGATCACCAGGAATACCCTGCTTCTGCGGAGATCCTCTCCGGTACAGCGGAGCAGATAGACTGTCAGAAGCGGTATCATCATACCGGACAGAAGTGATTCAAAATAGAGGGAGTACTTTATTCTCAGTGTAAAATGCGGCTCCGGGAGAATTTCCCAGAGAACAGAAACGTAGTTTGAGAAGGTATAGAGGAGCAGCAGGCCGAAGAATATGCCGAAGAAACGCCGCGACCACTGATCCATGCTGCGGCCGACCAGAACGGAAATCATATTGATGATCATCAGCATGAGTGCTGCGGTGGCCGTAGTATAATTGGCGAGTGTAATCCAGCTATTCATCCCTGCCGTATCCTTTCTCCGCTTTTGCGGGCAGACTGACCCGCATACGCGAGAGCTGAGCCCTGACAGCTTCCACGGTCAGGGGCTTGAGCATGAAGCCGCGTGCGCCGGTATCCCATGCGTCAAAGGAATAGTCCCGATAGCCGGTCAGAAAGATCACAGTGGTCCGGTAATTGATCTGCAGAAGCTCGCGGCAGAGATCAAGACCGCTGAACCTGCCCATCTCGATGTCAAGAAACGCAAACCTGACCTGATTGCTCCTGGCAAACGCAACGGCCTCCGAAGGCCTGGTAAAGCCGGTAATTATGGCGTCTGAAAAGACCTCTTCCAGGACAGGGATACCGCCGCTGAGGATCAGTCTCTCGTCATCCACCATGATGATGTTGGGAGACTCCTCGCTCTCCCAGGCGGCGTTCATCAAAGAGTTGACGTCCACGTTGAGAGCATTTGCGAGTCGGTAGATCATATCCATATCCGGCAGACGGCTGCCCGCCTCCCATTTCGCGATCGTTGACCGGTTGACAACGATCTTCTCCGCCAGCTGTCTCTGAGAATAGCCTTTTTCGGTACGCCAGCTGCGGAGCGATTCGGCAAATACCAGACTCATTGCTGCTGCCCCCTCCTTGTCCTGCACATTTGCATATACATCTCTGTCAATCTGCTGCTCTCTTATAAAAAATCGGTCGAAGGACCGCGGTCCCGATTCACGGACGGATCTCTTCTGATCAGAGTCTATTATACTTGGAAAAACGCATAAATCAATAGGCATCGCATACAGTGTCTCACATGGATAATACTAAATCACCCGCTTTCAAACCGGCCTTTACATAATTATATGGTTTTTATGAGATGGATACGTATTGTCTTTTCTGTTGTTTCTGTTGCATCTGCAAAAGCCTGACACCACAATATGTAGATTTTTTTATTGAAATACCCACAAAATGTTGTTGATTTGAAATCACAGACCATGGTATATTATGTACATGGAATACTTCAGAAAGGATGGCCCGCATCATGAAAAGAATTATATCGTTTCTCATCCTCCTCGCTTTATTGATCTGTGTCCTCATGCAGCCGGCGGTTGAAATCCCTGCAGCACAGCCGCATCCCATACCTGTGTGGTCTGTCCTTTGTTACCTTGCGACAGTAGCGGCTGGTGCCCTGGCTGCAGTATGGACAAACAGAGAAGCGAAACCAGCAGCACAGACAGTGGCAGAAACAAGAGCGGAGACAAAAACACAGACAGAGGCAGAGGCACGGCCGGAGATGGCGTGAGGGAGTTATAGGAACCGGAGTCACTTTTGGCTCCGGTCTTTTTTGTTTATGGTGCGCCTTGAGGGATTTGAACCCACGACCTTCGGATTAAGAATCCGCTGCTCTGCCAGCTGAGCTAAAGGCGCATATGGTACGCCCTGCGGGACTCGAACCCGCGACCTGCGGTTTAAAAGACCGCTGCTCTACCAACTGAGCTAAGAACGTATGTGGCGGAGTGAGAGTGACTCGAACACTCAAACGCGATCAGGCGTTGCCTTCTTAGCAGGGAGGTGTCTTACCGTTAGACTATCACTCCGTATTTTGGCGCCGGATGGAGGTGTAGATCCCCATGGCCTCCCGGCCTCTGCGCAGCTGGTTCCATGGGAAGCTGACGGCCAGCTGCGCCTGCCCTGTGATGCTGGTGATCCCTGCGGGATTTGAACCCGGCATTTCAGGATGGAAAGTCCTGCGACCTGGCCAGTTAGTCGAAGGGACCACGCCAGCCCGATCCTTTGGGCTGGTTTGATAAGCAATTACATGCACCTGGTTTTGATTCCTGAAAATGAGAAAGTCATCTGCATTTTATTTTCTCTCCTGTTCCGGTCCGGGATTCCTCCCGTCTTTATCCAGACATCAAAAAGACCGCCTGCCTCATATGAGACAAGCGGTCTGTAAGGTCTGATAAGCCTGTTATGGCTGTGTACCTGCAGATATCACATCTGACGTCTCATATGGGCATGACAAAGGAACGTGCTGCTGATCATTATAGCTGCACACTGAAAGCTGCTTGTATTCACTTTTGAACCACTTAGCAAAGACTGGTAAACGCATTTCAGTTTCCTTTCCGGGCACAGCCCTGTTACTGATTTGAGTATAGCACCGGCTTTCCTGCTTGTAAATAAACCTGTAGTATATTTATATTGGGCTGCCCGAAGCTATAATCTTTATCTGGTTCCAATTTATAGCACATATCCACAAATCTGTCCCGGCAAAAAAGTTGCGCACTTAAAACAGTCTTATGAGCTTCAGGATGATATCATATTAGGTGTCCCATAAAACTCCTTTTGAAAATGAAAATCGATGCAATAATATTAAATCTTCCGCTTCAAATTATTATTAGTGTAAATTTTATATTGACAGAAATCGCGGATAGGGTATACTGTTATTCTAGTAAAATATCCGCTTCAAACGACAGTTTGGCTGAAACTTATAAGGTGACCGCGATGCGAAATATTGATACGATCCGATCGGTGTTTGATGTCCATGACGGCATGATGCGCACCGGGGATCTTAGCCGAGAAAAAATATATTATGCCGATATCCAGTGGCTGATCCGCGAGGGATACATCGAGAAAGTGCGGACCGGGTATTACCAGTGGGTTAAGAATGCCGATCCCAGTGAGCTGAGCACGATCGTTCGCCTGTTCCCCGATGGGATCCTATGTATGGATACGGCACTCCGCCATTATGGCAACAGCGACAGGACACCGGCAGAATGGCACATTGCGGTGAGCAAGGATTCCAATAAAACCCGATTTCACATTGAGTATCCTTTTGTAAAGCCCTACTTTGTGGAGCCGGATCTCCTTGAACTAGGTATTACCTCATGCGAAATAGACGGGGTCTCCGCCCACATTGTGGATAAAGAGCGTGCAATCTGCGATTGCCTAAGGGTCTGTCACGAAACAAACGTGCCATTTTGAACTGGGCGGATGATGTAATTCCATTGGGTAAAGGGTTCTAAAAACTCGATGTTTATGCTTTCCTTTTCTTCATCAGTGATCTTTTTACCAGTCTCATAAACATTG
>JAILFJ010000050.1 GCA_024697625.1 Oscillospiraceae bacterium | reverse complement strand
GGTGAGGAAGTCACCCTGACCCTGTGGTCCATCGCCACCGAGTCCGACTCCAGCCACCAGGCTTTCATCGACGCCATCGCCGCCTTTGAGGCTGCGCACCCCGGCGTCAAGATCGAGCATGTCACCACCGAAAACGAGGCCTACAAGACCAAGATCAAGGCTGCCATGTCCTCCGGCGAAGGCCTGCCCGACATCTTCTTCACCTGGGGCATGGGCTTCCTGGGCGAGTTTGTCAATGCCGGCCGCGTCTACTGCGTGGATAACGAGTATGAGACCTACAAGGCTGAGCTCCCCGAAGCCATGACCGTGAATGTCCGCTACGGCGACAAGATGTACGGTGTCCCCTACACCATGTCTCTGGTCACGCTCTATGCCAACATGGATCTTCTGGCACAGGTCGGCTGGGATGAGATCCCCGCAACCTACGAGGATATGATGGCCTGCTGCGAAGCCCTCAAGGCCGCCGGCATCATCCCCTTCGGCGTTTCCGGCAAAGAGCTCTGGTGCCTCTCCGAGTATGTCGAGCCCCTGGTCATCAAGTCCATCGGCGGTGAGAAGCTGCGCGACATCTACAACGGTGAAGCTTCCTGGAACGACCCCGGCATGGTCAAGGCCATCGAAGCCTTCCAGGGCATGGTCGAGAACGAGTACTTTGATCCCAGCGCTGCTGCCCTCGGCAATGACGAAGTGAAGAACAACTTCATCGCCGGCAAGTATGCCTTCTATCAGAACGGCTCCTGGAACAACAAGGACATTGGCGAGCAGGCCCAGTTCAACGTCAAGGCCGGTACCTTCCCGGTGCTCGATCCTGAGAATGCTACCCTGTATCAGATGATCGGCGGACCCAACAACACCCTGGCTGTCACTGAGAGCTCCGCTCACAAGGATCTGGCTGTTGCCGCCGCCTTCGAGCTTGCACGCTTCATGTCCGACGCCGACTACAAGAGCGGTGCGAACTTGCCCTGCTGGGCCGCAGACCCCGACGCGGAAGTGAACGACCTCATCCAGGCTGCTGCCGATATGGCCTCCAAGGCGGAAGACATGGTCCTCTTCGGTGACAACTTCCTGAGCGCCGATGCCGCCAACACCTATCTGGACTACATCGGCCTGGCGTTTGCCGGCGAAGTGACTCCCGAGGAGTATGCGGAAGGCCTCGCTGCTGATCTGGGCTGAGATAATCCGGCACATTCTTCTCAACTGAATAACACATAAAGGGGACGGTTCCTTGCGGGTTTATTCCCCGGGAACCGTCCCTTTCTCTTGTTGAAGGGGAAACAGACGATGAATAAACCGTTTCGATACAGACTGAACATTTTCCTGTTCCTTCTGCCCGCCCTGCTCCTGTTTATCGGCGTGCTGATCGCGCCGATCATCATGTCGACCATCTACAGCTTTACAGAATGGAACGGATTCACCACCCCTGAGTTTATCGGATTCAAAAACTATATCGAGCTCTTTACCAGCAGATCCATCAACATCCAGAGAGCTTTGAAGAACGCCTTCCTGCTGGCGATTCTGTCCTGCTGCATTCAGCTTCCCTTTGCGCTCTGGCTGGCACTGCGCCTGTCCAGGCCGATCAAGGGCAAGACCGCATTCCTCTCCGTCTTCTTTCTTCCGGTGCTGATTTCCACGGTTGTCATCGGTCAGCTGTGGCTGAAAATATACAATCCGGATTACGGCGTTCTGAACGTCTTCCTGCGGTCCATCGGGCTGGACAGTCTGACGCGCATCTGGCTGGGCAGCAAAAAAACAGCTCTCGGCGCTGCCTTTGTCCCGATCCTCTGGCAGTACGTCGGTTATCACATGCTGCTGATGTATGCCGGCATCAAGGGTGTGCCGGTCGAGCTGACCGAAGCCGCCATGCTGGACGGATGCACCCAGGCGCAGGTCAGCCGCTACATCATCATTCCCTATATCCGTCCGATTCTCCGTGTCAGTGTGATTTTTGCCATTACGGGCTCACTGAAATCCTTCGACCTGATCTACGTGCTGACAAACGGCGGCCCGAATCACGCGACCGAAGTGCCCAGTACGCTGATGATCAGCATGCTGTTCCTGCGTAATCGCTACGGGATGGGCTCCACGATCGCCGTCATGCTGATTATCCTGTGCTTTGCGTTTGCGCTGCTGATCAACATGCTCTTTAAGGAGGAAAAATGAGATGAACAGTGTCGAATCGAAACGCAACTGGAGAAAGATCGTCGTCTATGTCATCCTCATCCTCTGGGCGCTGATCAGTCTCTTCCCCGTCTACTGGATGCTGACCTTCTCTCTGAAGACCAATGCCGAGATCTTCGGTGAAAACGTCGTCGGTCTGCCGCGGGAATGGGTCTGGGAGAACTATAAGCGGGCGCTGAATACGGGCAACATGCCCCGCTACTTCCTGAACAGCCTGGTTGTAGCCGTCACCACGATCATCATCACGCTCACCGCCGCTGTCATGGCCACCTACGCCATGACCCGGCTTCGCTGGAAGGGCCGCAAACGTATGAACGGCTTCTTCATGCTCGGCCTCACCATCCCCATCCACGCCTCGATCGTCCCGCTCTACACCACCCTGGCCAAGCTCAAGCTGCTGGACACGCTGTGGGCGCTGATCATCCCCTATTCCGCATTCTCTCTGGCAATGGGGATCCTGGTCTGCACCGGCTTCATGGGTGACATTCCCTATGATCTGGATGAGGCGGCCTTTCTGGACGGCTGCGGCGTCTGGGGCACCTTCTTCCGGGTCATTGCGCCGCTGATGACGCCGGCCGTTGCCACCGTCGGGATCTATACCTTCCTGCAGTGCTGGAACGAGCTGATGTTCGCCAACGTCTTCGTCAACTCCGACAAATGGAGGACCCTGCCCGTCGGCGTGCAGTCCCTGTCCGGCCAGTACACCACGGACTGGGGGCCCATCGGCGCGGCCCTGTCCCTCGCGACCATACCGACGCTGATTGTCTATATCTTCCTGAGCAAGAGGATTCAGGACAGCTTCATCGCCGGTGCCGTCAAGGGCTGATCTTCCCTGAAGAATTAAGAATACCGATATCTCCTTTCCGTATTTCTGGAGATATCGGTATTTTTCTGTTTCGGAATTCTTTCTATTTTCGTTTATCCGGCCGTTCCGTGCCGGTACGGGAACAGCTCAGCCCATCGTCTCAGCCCATCAGGACTGTGATCTCCGCTTCGCTCCCCGCGGGGATCGGCGGTACAAGATTCCCGGTCTGTTCCGTGCCGTTCAGCAGGATGCCCTTCACCCCGTGCTGTACCCCGTCCGGGTTCTCCACCCGGATCCGGTAGACCGCCCCGCGATAGCGGCGTGTGACCGTATACTCCTTCACCCGGCCCGGGATGCAGGGGTCGATCCTCAGCCCGTCGAAGGTCGGGATCACGCCAAGGATCGCCTGGCTGACACTCAGGAAGCTCCAGGCTGCCGTACCGGTCAGCCAGCTGTTCTTGCCCTCTCCGGGCTGCGCGGCGTCCTTCCCCGCCACCATCTGGCAGTACACATAGGGCTCGGTGCGGTGGATCTCGCTGATCTCCTCCACATAGGCCGGCGTGGTCCGGCGATAGACCTCGAAGGCCCTGTCCCCGTGCCCCAGCGTCGTCTCCGCCACGGTGATCCACGGGTTGTTGTGGCAGAAGACGCCGGCGTTTTCTTTGTATCCGGGGGGATAGCTCGAGATCTCTCCCAGCTCAAGACGGTACTTTGTATAGGCGGGCTGCAGCAGGACGATCCCGTATTCGGTGTCGAGATATTCCTCCACGCTGCGCAGTGCCTTCTCCGCTTCGCCGCTCTCCTTTCCGATCCCGGCCATGACGCACATCCCCTGCGGCTCGATGAAGATCCGGCCCTCCTCGCATTCCTTTCCGCCGACCACATGGCCGAAGGCGTCAAAGGCCCTGCGGAACCACTCGCCGTCCCAGCCGGCTTCCAGGGTCGCCCGTTCCACCGCCCTGACCGCGCGCTCCGCCTCCTCTGCCTCGCCGTCCAGCCCGAGGTGCCGGCAGATCTCCGCATAGCTCCTGCCGTACTTCACAAACATCCCCGCGATGAAGACACTCTCCGCGACCGGTCCCTCACTGGGGCCGGAGATCTGGAAGCTCTCGCCCGGGTGTGCCGAGAAGCAGTTCAGATTCAGGCAGTCGTTCCAGTCCGCCCGCCCGATCAGCGGGAGGCCGTGGGGGCCCAGATGCGTCCCGGTAAAGCGGAAGCTTCTGCGCAGATGCTCCATCAGCGGCTGGGCGAGGCTCATGTCATTCTCGAAGGCAACCGGCTCGTCCAGGATCTCCCAATCCCCGGTCTCCCGGAGATAGGCCTCCGTACCGGCAATCAGCCACAGCGGGTCATCGTTGAATCCGCTGCCGATGTCCGCGTTGCCCCTCTTGGTCAGAGGCTGATACTGGTGGTAGGCGCTGCCGTCCGAGAGCTGCGTGGCAGCGATGTCCAGGATCCGCTCCCGGGCGCGCTCCGGAATCATGTGGACGAAGCCGAACAGATCCTGGCACGAATCCCGGAACCCCATCCCGCGGCCCATCCCACTCTCGTAGTAACTGGCGGAACGGCTCATGTTGAAGGTCACCATGCACTGGTACTGGTTCCAGATGTTGACCATGCGGTCGAGCTTTTCGTCTCCGGTCCTGACCTCGAACCCGGAGAGCAGCACCCGCCAGTCCTCTTTCAGAGCCGACAGCGCCTCCTCGAAGGTGCTGTCGTCCGCATACCGCGCCATCATCGCCTCAGCCGACTTCGTGTTGATCCGGCCGGGCGCTTCCCACTTCTCTTCCTCCGGGTTCTCGATGTAACCGAGGCCGAACACGATGCTCTGTACCTCTCCCGGCTGAAGCGCCAGGTCAAACTGCTGTGCCGCGATCGGCTGCCAGCCGTGGGTGATGCTGCCGGTGCAGCCGTCACCGAACACCGCCTGCGGCTTTGCGGGGCTTCCGTATACGCCGACAAAGGCCTCCCGCGAAGTATCGAAGCCCTGCGGTTCCCGGTTCGCCCAGAAGACCGCATAGTGGTTCCTGCGCTCACGGTATTCCGTTTTATGATAGATGGCGGCGCCCCTCACCTCCACCTCTCCGGTAGAGAGATTGCGCTGGAAGTTTGACCCGTCGTCAACCGCATCCCAGAGGCAGAACTCCACATAAGGAAACAGGCTGACCGCCTTCTCCTCCGCGTTCAGGTTCTCGGCCGTCACGCGCATCAGCAGGCAATGGTCTCCGCGGGGCACAAAAAGCTCCTGACGGACCCGCAGTCCGCTCTTTTCGCCCTCCAGAACCGTGTAGCCCAGTCCGTGCCGGCAGGAATAGCGGTCAAGCTCCGTCTGTGTCGGCTGCCAGCCCGGGTTCCAGACCCTGTCTCCGTCCTTCACATAGATGTGGAAGCCCTCCTGATCCAGCGGGCAGTTGTTGTAGCGGTAACGGGTCAGCCGCCGGAGCCTGGCATCCCGATAGAAGCTGTAGCCCCCCGCGGTATTGGAGATCAGGGTGAAGAACTCCTCGCTCCCCAGATAGTTGATCCAGGGCAGAGGCGTCCGCGGCGTCGTGATGACATATTCTTTTCTTTCATCGTCGAAATATCCGAATTTCATGGGGAAACTCCTTATCGAAAACGTTTTCGTTCTCCTATAGAATACTCTATTTCCTCAAAAAATGCAAGTGCGGTTTTTTCGTCAAAAGCGCCGAAATCCCTGCACCGGGATTGTGCAACCCTACAAAAGCGAAAAACGCCCTTGCCTTTTCGGCAGAAATACGCTAATTTAGGTTACGTAAACGTTTACGAAAGAAGGTGTCAGGCTGCCTTGGTTTCATTGAAGGATATTGCCGGTCACTGCGGCGTTTCGGTCGCCACGGTCAGCAAGGCTCTCAACGGTCAGTCGGATATCAGTGCGGAGACCCGCGAAAGGATCTGCGCCGCGGCAGAGGAAATGGGCTATATGGCCAACGCCGCCGCCCGTGCGCTGAAGACCCGGCGGAGCTATAACATCGGTGTGCTTTTCGTCGATCAGCGCAGCAGCGGTCTCGCGCACGAATACTTCTCGGCGGTTCTGGACAGCCTCCGGGTCGAGGCGGAACAGAACGGCTATGACATCACCTTTATCAACCGGAACGTCGGAAAGCGGCCGACCTCCTATCTGCAGCACTGTCTCCACCGCGGGGTGGACGGCGTGGTGATTGCCTCGGTGGACTTCTCGGATCCGATGGTCGCGGAGCTGGCGCAGTCCAATCTCCCTGTCGTGACCATCGACCACGTCTTCCCCGGCCGCTGCGCGGTTCTCTCCGACAACACCGAGGGAATGCGCAGTCTGGTCCGCTACGCCCTCCGGAGAGGCCACCGGGACGTCGCCCTGATCCACGGGGAGCTCACCTCTGTCACCGGGAAGCGTCTTGCCGGCTTCCGCGAGGCCTGCGAGGAGGCGCAGCTCCGCATCCCTGCCGGGCGGATCCTGCAGGGCGCATACCATGATTCGGATACCTGTTACCGTCTCACAAAGCAGCTCCTGTCGGCACCTCCCCGCCCCACCTGTATCTTCTTCCCGGACGACTTCTCCGCCATCGGAGGCATGAACGCCATCCGCGAGGCCGGGCTCCGGATCCCGGAGGACATCTCCATCCTCGGCTACGACGGCATCCGGCTCTCTCAGATGTACAGCCCGAAGCTGGCCACCTGGAAGCAGGACACCGCAGCGCTGGGCGCCTCGGCGGCCGCCGAACTGATCGCGCTGATCGAACAGCCCGGCACGGCACCGGAGATCAGAACTGTCCCCGGCTCCCTGATCGAGGGCGAATCCGTTGATCTCAGATTCTGATCTCAGATCAGAAGATTCCGGATTTCAGATTCAGCCAGAAAGCGGGACGGACAACACGAATACCACTGTGTACACGGCTGTTGTCGCCAAGCCAGCCACCGGGATACACGCCGGCAGCGCTGCGCTGATTCTCGCCAGGCGACCGCAGCCACCACCAGCATTCTCCTTCATTCGTCGTTGAAGCGCCCTGTTTCACTGCATATTTCGTCGTTGTGCAGTTTCTTCCAATATCACTGTCAAAGTATTCCTCGGCTTCCTTATAGCTTAGCAGGAATACGCTGTCTTTCGTGTTACTGCCGCCATCTGTTCCCCAACTGCTGTTTCCCTGGCTCTTGCTGTTGTCCACAGATGTCGTGATGATCGCTTTCTGTTCATCAGCCGAAAATGCCGTATTCAAAAAACCGTCATTAAGCCACTCTCTCAGCGTACAGTTCTCCCATGTAACTGATTGGCCTGCAGTATTATAGGCTTTTGCATCCAAGCCGTAACGGCTGATCAGAAGTACTTTGTTTATCTGCACATCCAGTACAATCCACTCGATGGCCTCCTGCCCATTGGAGGTATTGCTGTCCTGCTCATAATGGCCAAATGTTACGGTGTCACCTACGGAGTAGGCCAATCTCTCTACAGGTGCTGCCGTCGAATCCGGAGTGGCAGACGGATCAGGCGTTGCCGTTGCCTGGGGTATCGTTGTCGGAACCGGGGTTGGAGTTGCTTGGGGCGTCGGTGTAGGGGTTGCCGTTGCCTGGGGCGTCGGTGTTGACGTCGCAACCGCGGTTGGAGTACTGCTCGTCATCGGGACAGCCGGAGACGGTTTCGGTCTCATAGCAAAGAAGCCTATCGCTGCAAACACTGCTAATCCAAGTATGACCCGTACCGCTTTGCTTCCGCCGGGCTTTTTCTGCGGAACCGGAGCAGATGTCTGTTGGACAGACGCCCGTCTGCGCTGCACATCGGTTTGCCATCCATAGTTATCCTTCTCGGCCCGGGCTTTTTCCTTCGCGCGAGTTCTTTCTTCTGCTCCACGGCTTACCTGTTCTGCTCTTGACTGTTCTTCCTCCTGGGCCTTCTCTTCAGCCTTGCGGCGTAACCATTCTTCCGTTTCCCTCTGGTGACGCTCCGCTTCCCGGACTTCCATGGATCCCTGTCTTGCCTTAACGTCTGCTTTCTGCAAGGCATTATGGAAGGCTCCCATGCTCTGCCACCGGTCCGGCGCGTTCACCTCCAGTGCCTTCAGAAGCGCTTCCTCCGCGTCATCGCTGATCTTCACCCCAAGCGTACTCGGCGCAACAAGGTCATCACTGTCTATGCGATCTATGGAATCCGACGGGAGTTTCCCCGTGATCGCATAGTAGAAGGTCGCGCCCATCGCGTACACGTCTGTGAACGGGCCCTGCCTTCCGTGGCGGGAGTACTGTTCCTTCGGGGCAAACCCGTGCTTCAGCACCACGTCCAGACTCTTGCTCTTCTCCCCTGTGCTGTATCGCGCAGCCCCAAAGTCGATCAGCTTCGCCGTTCCATTCGGCTGGATGATGATGTTGTCCGGGGCAATATCACGATGTACGATGCCCTTTGCATGGATCCGGTCCAGCGAACCCATCAGTGGCAGCAACAGACGGTTCGCGTCTTCTACTGTGAGCTTTCCGCCGTTTGCCGCCATATATTTGTTCAGAGGCAGTCCATCCACATACTCCATCGAGAAGTATGCCGTTCCGTTCTCCTCAAAGTATCTGTAGATCCGCACGATATGGCTGTCTCCGATGAAGGCGGCAAGCGTCTTTGCTTCGGAGAGAAACTGCTCCTTGCCGTATTCATAGTTCTCTCTTCGGTTTCCGGAGAAAACCCTGACGTCGCTGGCCCCTTCGCTTCTTCCCGCGAGGTCTGTGGGAAAGTACTCCTTGATCGCGACCCGTTCTTTTGTCAGATCGTCCAGGGCGATATACGTGATGCCGAAGCCCCCCTGCCCCAGAACTCTCCCGACAGTGTACCGCCCCTCCAGAATAGAGCCCTGCCCCAAAGCAAGCGGGTATTTCTCCGCCGCATCACTTCCGTCGTATCCGCAATTCTGGCAGGGACCGATATTGTGTTTTTCTTTGAAGCAGTTATAACAGATTTTCCTCGGTTCGTTATCCATAGTGGCCTCCTGGCATACGATTGCGGGTTCAATGTGTCATTTGCAAGCAAAGCATAAGTGCGTTTCCATCCCGGTTCCGAGACTCAGTACCATCCTGGCACACTCATCAAGAACAAATCCGCTGATCTCAGATTTTTGATTTCAGATTAGAAGATGTCAGATTCCAGATTTAACCAGAAAGCGGGGCGGACAACATAGTCGGCGAGTTTCACAGAGAGGCAGTAGTTAAGCCCGCCAATGCTACTCACAAGGGCAGCGTAGAGCTGACTCGAGCCGGGCGACCGCAGCCACCAGACACCATAACCATTAGCTCGTCCTTCCCCATCATATACATATGCTCCATTAGCAAGCGCGTACTCTGTTGGTTTGCATTGCCGAGATTCATTACTGCTGAAGTACATATTTGCTTCGTTGTAGCTGAGAAGAAATATCTGATCGCTGGTATCGTTTCCTCCATCTGTATTCCATTTGCTGTTTCCCTGTTTTTTGCTGTTGTCCACCACAGTCGTCATGATTGCTTTCTGCTCATCGGCACTGAAAGCAGAATCCAGAAATGTGGAATTGAGCCAATTTCGAAGAGTACAGTTCTCCCATGTAACTAATAGATATGAAGTATTATAAGCTTTTGCATCCAAGCCGTAACGGCTGATCAGGAGGGCTTTGTTGTCCTGCACATCCAGGACAATCCATTCAACCTCTTCTTTGCCGTTAGACAGATTATTATCCTGCTCATATTGCCCGAAGGTGACAATGTCTCCAACTGAGTATGAAGTAGATGCTGATCCGAGAGAGGATGTTAAGGAAGACTCTGACGATGGTTTTGATATTACAGGTTTTGAATTATCAGATTTTTCTTCTCCACCGATTCGGCCACGAAGAAATCCGAAATAGACTCCAATCATCGCCAGAATGACAGCTGCAAACTTCACAGCAAGCTTCACACAGAGGTTCTTGATAGCATCTTCGCATTCCCGGATACGTTCTGCGGCTTCGGGAAAGACAGAGGTGAGTTTTTTAAACTCACCGATTGCCTTTCGGTAATCCGCCGCTGTTACCGCTGTCTTTTGAAGGTCACAGGCCCGGCGGTAGTCCTGCTCACGTTCCTTTCTCGGATCCGGCTTTGGCTTCTGTTCCTGATACAGCTCGTCCGAGAGCTGCTTCATGCTCTGGGTTCGCTCTTCTCTTTGCAGCGCCAGCCCGTGCAGAAGCGCTCTCTCAACCTGCGGATCATTCAGACCGTATGCTGAGAACGGAGGAACCGGGATCCTGTCCACACTGCGCTCCGTTGCATCCGGCGGTGCTGCCCCGGTGATTGTCCTGTATATCGTCGCACAAAGCGCATAGACATCCGTATAGGGGCCCTGGCGGCTTCGGTGGCTGTACTGCTCCGGTGGGGAGTAGCCCGCACTCACCATGCCCGTCAGGGTTTTTGTTTCGTTGGACACACAGTTTCTCGCCGCGCCGAAATCCAGCAGGACCAGATGCTCTCCGTTTCTGTCATGCACCAGTATCAGGTTTGCCGGTTTGATGTCCCGGTGGATGATGTTCTGCCTGTGCAGATCGTCCAGCTGTGAGATCAGAGGTTTCATCAGCGCCAGCACCCGACCGGTCTCCAGTCTTCCGCCATTTGCTTTGAGCTCTGCCTGCAACGTCTTTCCTTTCACGTAATCCATGACGATGTAAGCTGTCCCATGTTCCTTGAAGAACTCCCGTACATGGACAATGTACGGACTGTTGAATCGCGCAAGGGTTCTGGCCTCGTCCAGGAAGGCATCGCAGCCCTTGGAAAAAGCAGGGATATTCTCAGCAGTTGTGGAAGTCAGCACATTGTAGGACCGAGAAGACCTTGTGCAATAACCCTGCGGAAAGTATTCCTTGATGGCAACAGGAATCTCCAGATTCACTTCATACCCGAGATAGGTGATCCCGAATCCGCCGCTGCCGAGGACCTTGCCGATCAGGTATTTCCCGTTGAGGGCCGTTCCCTCTGGCAGAGCGTTCCCCGGGTTCTGCCGCCGGCTGTTATCATAGCCGCAGGAGGGGCAGATGTATTCCCCTTCCGACAGCTTCTTCGTGCAGCCGTAGCAGATGTTCAGCTCAATATTCCTCGACTCGTTATCCATAGTGGCCTCCGGGCATATGATTGCAGGTTCAATGTGGTATTAGCAAACAAAACATAGGTGCGTTTCCATCCCGGTTCCGAGGCTCAGTACCATCCTGGCACACTCATCAAGAACAAATCCGCTGATCTCAGATTTTTGATTTCAGATTAGAAGATGTCAGATTCCAGATTCAGCCAGAAAGCGGGGCGAACAACAAGGCCGTCGTAGCCCACGTTGCGGCTGTAGTAGCCAAGATAGCCGTAGCTATCCACGTCCGCGGCGCTAAGCTGACGCTCGCCGGGCGACCGCAGCCACCAGACACCATAACCATTAGTTTGTCCTTCTCCATCGTATACATATGCTCCCTGCCCAATCGCATATTCTGTAGCCTTACACTCCCGAGCATCGTTATCTTTGAAATAATCATTTGCTTCTTTGAAGCTTAGCAGGAAGATCTTATCTTTGGTATCGTTCCCACCGTCTGTATTCCATTTGCTGTTTCCCTGTTTTTTGCTGTTGTCTACCACAGTTGTCATGATTGCCTTCTGTTCATCAACGCTGAAGGCAGACTCCAGGAAGGTGGAGTTGAGCCAGTTTCGAAGGGTGCATTTCTCCCATGTGATAGCTTCGTTTTTTGAATGATAAGCTTTTGCATCCAAACCGTATTTGCTGATTAACAGTGCCTTGTTGTCCTGCACATCCAGTACAATCCATTCGATCTCTTCTTTGCCGTTAGACAGATTGTTGTCCTGCTCATATTGTCCGAAGGTGACAGTATCTCCAACAGAGTATGAAGCAACCGCTGACACGGCGGCGGACGATTCTGACATTGCAGCAGACTTTGAAGTATCAGATTTGTCTTCTCCACCGATTCGGTCACGAAGAAAACCGAAATAAGCCCCGGCAAACACCAGTATAACAGCTGCAAGTATCACCGCAAACTTCAGTGTTTTGGACGGTTTCACAGGCGGCTTCACGAGGTTGTCATTTCGCGCGGGTCTCTCTTCTTGTGTTTTGCCCTGCGTTTTTTCGTTTACCGGTTCAGATATCTGTTCTTTCTTCAGCCTTGTGACAGCAGCTTCGCATTCCCGGATACGGTCTGCGGCTTCGGGAAAGACAGAGGTGAGTTTTTTAAACTCACCGATTGCTTTTCTGTAATCTGCCTCGGTTACCGCCGTCCTCTGAAGCTCACAGGCCCGAAAAAAGTCCTGCTCACGTTTCTTTCTCGGATCCGGCTCTGGCTTCTGCTCCTCATACAGCTCGTCCGAGAGCTGCTTCATGCTCTGGGTCCGATCTTCTCTCTTCAGTGCCAGCCCGTGCAGAAGTGCTTTCTCAATCTGCGGATCATTCAGGCCGTATGCTGAGAACGGAGGGATCGGAATCTCATCCGCACTGCGCTCCGTCGCATCCGGCGGTGCTGCTCCGGTGATCGCTCTGTAGATCGTTGCACACAGCGCATAGACATCTGTGTAGGGGCCCTGACGGCTTCGGTGGCTGTACTGCTCCAGCGGGGAGTAGCCTGCGCTCACCATGCCAGTCAGGGTTTTTGTTTCATTGGACACGCAGTTTCTTGCCGCGCCGAAATCCAGCAGAACCAGATGTTCTCCGTTTTCGTCATGCACCAGCATCAGGTTTGCCGGCTTGATGTCCCGGTGGATGATGTTCTGCCCATGCAGACGGTCCAGCTGTGAGATCAGAGGCTTCATCAGGGCCAGTACCCGCCCGGTCTCCAGTCTCCCGCCGCATGCTTTGAACTCTGCCTGCAGCGTCTTTCCGTTTACGTAGTCCATGACGATGTAGGCTGTCCCGTGTTCCTTGAAGAACTCCCGTACATGGACAATGTACGGACTGTTGAATCGCGCAAGGGTTCTGGCCTCGTCCAGGAAGGCATCGCAGCCCTTGGAAAAAGCAGGGGAGTTCCCGGCGCTCGCAGCAGTCATCACGTTATACGACTGAGAGGACCTGGAACAGAAACCCAGTGGGAAGTATTCCTTGATGGCAACAGGAATCTCCAGATTCACTTCATACCCGAGATAGGTGATGCCGAATCCGCCATTTCCGAGAACCTTGCCGATCAGGTATTTTCCGTTGAGGATCGTTCCCTCGGGCAGCGCGTTTTCCGGGTTCTGCAGCCGGCTGTTGTCATAGCCGCAGGAGGGGCAGATGTGCTCCCCTTCCGGAAGTCTCCTCATGCAGCCGTAGCAGGTGTTCAGTTCAATACTCCTTGATTCGTTATCCATAGTGGCCTCCAGGAATAGTATTGTAGAATCTGTATGGTATACGCTGGTAACATACAGGAACTCTTCAAGATTATTTGCTCTGAGTGTTTAATGTCTGTCTTCAGAACAGTTAAGATTCTTCTGCAGGATTTGTAGTATTCTTCTGATCTCAGCTCTGCATTCACAGGTATGGCCTGCAGCTTCAGGGAGAATGGAAATGAGTTTTTCAAATACTAGGATCTCTCCTGTTTCCGTTGCTGATACAGCTCGTCCAAAAGCTGCTTCATATTCTGGGTTCGCTCTTCTCTCTTCAGCGCTAGTCCGTGCATAAGCGCCCTCTCAACCTGCGGATCATCCAGGCCGTATATGGACTGTTGAATCGCGCAAAGCTTCTGGTCTCATCCAGAAACACTCTGCAGCCCGCAGATATGACAGAGAAATCCTGAGGGGGCTTAGAGATCACCACATCATGGGACTGAGCTGATCTTGTACAGTACTCCAGCGGGAAGTACTCCTTAATGACAACCGGGATCTCCAGGTTCAGTTCAAATCCGAGATAGATGATCCCGAGCCCGCCGATGCTCAGAACCCTGCCGACCAGGTATTCTCCGTTGAGGACCGTTCCCTCTGGCAGAGCGTTTTCCGGGTTCTGCCGCCGGCTGTTGTCATAGCCGCAGGAAGGGCAGATACTTTCCTATTCCGGTAACTTCCTCATGCAGCCGCAACAATGGTAGAAGTTCAAAGCATCCACTCTCTTCTTGTCTTCCTCTGCGTAGTAAGAATATCTGTGTACAAAAAGTGATACGATCGAACAGTCCTTGTATGCTCATGGAATAACATAGGAAAACTCGTCGATCCGCTCGACGCCCAGCTCACGAAGCTGTGCAATGCTTCGCGTTACGTTTTCCGGTGTATTGATTTCCGGGATATGGGGGACTCTGATCAGCACACGCTCCGGCCCCAGATTCTGCAGCAGAAGTTTCACGCCACCAATCACACGGGCATTGTTCCCTCCGGTATAACGTTGGTAGATCTGGGGGTTCATGTCCTTGATGTCAACGATGAAATCATCGACACATTCAATTGCAATTTGCAGGTTCTGTTCGGGAACATTCAGGCTTGTTTCTACTGTAATGTTCCATTTATTCCTGCATACTTTGCTGAAATCACGGATAAACGCAGCATGCAGGAGCGGTTCTCCACCTCCAAAGGTAATTCCGCCGCCAGTTGCCTGAAAATAGAGGTCGTCTTTTTTCACCAGATCGTACATTTTTTTTACTGTCACGGCAGTGGCGCTGCAATCGGGCTCCCATGTGAAATCATTGATACAGTAACGGCATCGAAGAGGACAGCCCATTCCAATTACAAGTGTTGTCACACCTGCTCCATCTGTTCCCATACGCAGTCTGGACAAACTTACAAGCGGGAAGGTTGGCTCTTTTTTCATTCGGAATGTCTCCTCCTTTGCCGGAACCAGATACTCTCTGCGGCGAACAGGCAGGACAAAAGCAAGTCACAGCATGATAAATCATCACAAAGAATGTCAGCGGGATACTCTGATGATCCTGAGCTCCAGAGTATGCACTGTAATAATATCTTCATCTGTCAGTTTTCTTAGGGTCTGTCACGAAACAAACGTGCCATTTTGAACTGGGCGGATGATGTAATTCCATTGGGTAAAGGGTTCTAAAAACTCGATGTTTATGCTTTCCTTTTCTTCATCAGTGATCTTTTTACCAGTCTCATAAACATT
>JAILFJ010000039.1 GCA_024697625.1 Oscillospiraceae bacterium | reverse complement strand
TGCGGGCGGCGGCACGGTGATCCCCTGGGTCATCGCGATCCTGATTCTGGTTATTGACGGGCTGGTCATCTTCGGCGGCGTGAAGAAAATCGCGGATGTCACCACCTATCTCACACCGATCATGGCGCTGATCTATCTGGGGTTTGGGCTCGTGATCCTGATCCTGAACATCACGCTGATCCCCCAGGCGCTCTGGTTCATCGTCAAATCTGCCTTTACCGGAGACGCGGTGATCGGCGGCGTGGCGGGCGCCACGATGGGTGTCGCCATCCGGCGCGGCGTGCAGCGCGGCGTGTTCTCCAACGAAGCGGGCACAGGTTCCTCTGCCATGGTCCACGCCACGGCCAAGGTGGATGTTCCCGTCAAGCAGGCGCTCTACGGCATCATAGAGGTCTTTTTCGATACCTTCGTTATCTGCACCTTTACTGCGCTTATTATCATGGTCAGCGGCGTGTGGAACAGCGGCGTCACGGACGGCACGGTGCTGGCCGCCACAGCTTTCCGTCAGAATTTGGGTGGGCTCGGGCAAGTTGTAATCGTCATTTCCCTGATCTTGTTCTGCCTCTCTACGGTACTGGGCTGGTATACCTACGGGGAATCCGCCTTTGCCTTCCTGTTCGGCACACATAAAGTGAAGATTTACCGGGTGCTGCATATGGTCATCTGCGCGCTCGGCGCGCTCATCAGCGTCCAGCTCCTCTGGGACGCGGCAGACGTCTGCAACGGTCTCATGGCCATCCCCAACCTGTTCTCTTTGATCCTGTTCGGAGGGATCGTGGTAAAGGATACGAAGGACTTCTTTGCCGATTACGATCATGCGCTTTCCAAACGAAAAGCAAAATGAAGCGTGCCATGATCGCCATGAGCGGCGGGGTCGACAGTTCGGTCGCCGCGCTTCTGATGCAGCAGGCGGGTTATGACTGCACAGGCGTCACCATGCGGCTGTACCGCCCGCCGGGAATGGAGCGTACGTCACAGAAAAGCTGCTGCAGCAATGCTGATGAGGATGACGCCGTTTATGTTTGCTGGCAGTTGGGCATCCCGTTTGAGTCTCTCTGCTGTACCAAAGAGTTTGAAAAAACAGTCATTCAACACTTCATCCGGGAATATGAAGCCGGACGGACGCCGAATCCCTGCATCGTCTGCAACCGCTGCCTGAAATTCGATCTGCTGCTGTCGTTGGCTCTGGAAAAGGGCTTCGACTACCTTGTGACCGGCCATTACGCTCGGATCACACAGGATCGGGATACCGGGCGCTGGCAGCTCCGCAAGGCGGTAGACGGGAGCAAGGATCAGAGCTATGTGCTCTATATGCTCTCTCATAAGCAGCTGGCTCACCTGCGTTTCCCGTTGGGAGAGCTGAGCAAGACGGACGCCCGCGTGATTGCGGAGAAGGCCGGTCTCGTGACCGCGTCCAAGCACGAGAGCCAGGACATTTGCTTTATTCCCGACGGGGACTATGGTACCTTTCTTGAACGCTGGGCCGGTCTCCGCGAGCCGGAGGGCGAGATCCTCGATTTGGAAGGACGCGTGATCGGGCGTCACCACGGCGCGGTCCGTTATACGATCGGACAGCGCCGCGGCCTCGGCGTAGCTGCAAAGCAGCCGCTCTATGTCGTGGCCAAGGACATGGAAAAACACAGCGTGACCGTCGGGCCGGAGAAGGCGCTCTACGGTCGTGAGCTGTTTGCCTCGGCTTTCAACTGGCTCTCGATCCCGGAGCCGGAGCACCCGATCCGTGTGACGGCAAGGACGCGGTATCGCCAGCGCGAAGACCAGGCCACAGTTTGGCCGCTTGCAGGCTCGCGCGTGAGGCTTGTTTTCGATCAGGCCCAGCGCGCGATCACGCCGGGGCAGGCCGTAGTGCTCTACGACGGCGATCTGGTTCTCGGCGGCGGGACGGTCGGACAGGTGTGTTCCAGGCAATAAGTCCCGGCATCCCAAGGCAGGCAGCCAATTTCTGTTATGATACAGCAAAAGCGAAAAACACAATCGGGAATTACCATCTTCCGGCTAACATTTTGCTATCCCTCTTACCGCAAAACAGCAGGCACTCCGTAGGATCAGACGAACGGAAAGCCGGGCACATTGAAAGGCTTGTGCTGCCAGTAACCGAATGTAAGAATTATCCCTTGTCTACTGAAGACAGATGTGTAATAACTTCGTCCAAGTACAAGACTTCAGGACATAGAAAAAGCCTCATGCACTGGAATTTCCAATGCATAAGGCTTCTGGTTTTACTATGTTATTTTCGCTGCGTCAGACTCTCATCGGGTTTGTAACTTATGATTACATTTTGAGTGTCACGCGAC
>JAILFJ010000038.1 GCA_024697625.1 Oscillospiraceae bacterium | reverse complement strand
CTTTCTGTCATTCCTCGCACAAGGCAGTGGAAAAAACGATTATTTACTTTACAGCGTCCGCTTGCTTCTGCGGATGGCGGCCATGCGATCCAGGTCGCCGTGGTCGATGGTGTTTTGCAGGGCGGCCACGATCTTCTCTTTCCGGCCGAGGAAGTCCGGCCCGGTGAAATTGACGCCGGAGATGGTATGGTGTGTGATAAAGGCGCAGTTGCAGTTTAAGTTCTCCACGAAGAGCTTCAGCTCTTCCAGCATTTCCTTCTCCGTCAGCGGCTCAAACTCACCGCGCCGCGCCTCTTCCAGCAGCGGCGTGCCGGGGAAGAGCGTCAGGCCACCCGTGCCCACGACAGTGGGATGGCATTGGCTGAAAATCTCTGCGGAGTGCAGGGCGTGCTCGCGGCTGTGCTCCCGCCCAGCCACGCCGTTGAGGAAAGTCATCCAGTAGGCGATGCCTGCCTCGTCCAGCTTGCGGGTCTGCTCCAGAATGTCTGCTGCGTGGTAGCCCTTGTTGATGCGCTCCAAGGTCCAGTCGTCGCCGCTCTCCACGCCGAGGTTTACCTCCACCATGCCTTTTTCACGCAGGATGCGCAGCTCCTCCACGGTCTTGTTCTTCACGTTGTCCACCCGCGCGGCCATGGTCATAATCTTCACCTGGGGCAAATATTGATGCACCAGATCGCAGATGCGGTCAAGCCGGGAAAAGCTCATGCAAAAGGGATCCGCCCCGATCAGCTGCAGCCGTTGGGTATCGGGCGCCCAGGAGGCGATCTCCCTCAGATCCTCCTCTACCCATTCCAACGGGGACATGCGAAAGGGCACGTCCTTGTACATGGTGCAGAATTTGCAGGCGTTGTGGGTGCAGCCCTGGGTGATTTCCAGCATGGGAGAGGGCGGCTCATAGGGATTGCGGTACAGGGTTCCGGTGTAATGCATTGCGGGCCTCCTTACAGCTCCGTGACGAACGCGTCCAGCTGCATGCGCTTGTAGTGCCAGGCGTTGGGCTTGCTGCGCTCGGAGGGATAGCCCATGGCGAACATCATCACCGGGATGATGTTTTCCGGCAGCTCGAAGACATCACGCACCGTTTGGGCGTCAAAGCCGCGCAGCCACACGCTATGCACGCCCAGCTCCTCGGCCTCGTACATCATGGTCGTCGCGGCGATGCTGGCGTCCTGCTCGCCGGAGTTGTAGCTGCGGAACATCCGGTCATGAGGAGCCTTCCATACGGCGTTCAGGTCATAGCAGACCAGCAGCATCAGCGGCGCGTTGTAGTGAAAGGGCGTCACCGTCTTCACTTTTTCCAGAGCCTCGGGGCTGCGCATCACGTAGAAGCGCTGGGGCTGATAGTTGCAGGCGGTTGGCACGATGCGTCCCGCCTCCAGGATCTGCCGCAGCTTGTCTTCCTCCACCGGGCGGGGATCAAAGAAGCGCTCGGAGTAGCGGTTTTGGGCCAGTTCCATAAATGTCATGATTGAATCATCCTTCCTTGTTATTTTCTGCCCTCATCCTAACAAAAAGCCTTGCGCGTTTCCACATACAGAAGTATAATTCAGTAAGAAAACTATACAGAATTAACTTTCTGTAAGATCGGAGCGGCTTATGGCGGAGCGTACCAAACTGTGGATCGCGGCGGCGATGAAGCGATTGCTGGTGAAAAAAACCCTGGACAAGATCCGGGTGACAGAGATCTGCCGGGAGGCGGAGATCGAGCGGCCCACCTTCTACTACCATTTTCAGGACAAATACGACCTGGTGGCCTGGATCTTCTTTCAGGACGCCGACAGCACGGATATCCTCTCGGTGGAGTCCGCCGCAGCGGGCATGAACAAGATGCGTCAGGAGATGCTGTTCTACCGCCGGGCCTACGAGGATTCTTCTCAGAATGCCCTGTGGCAGTACATGCTGGAATACTTTGCGGATCGCTACACCCGGCTGGCGAAAGAAAAGCTGGGCATCGAGAAGCTGGATACGCAGACGAAATACAGTATCCGCCTCTACTGTTATGGGTGTGTGGGCATGACGCGGGAGTGGGTGCTGCGGGACAACATCACCCCCGCCGAGGTGATCGTGCGGATGATGTTTGCCTCCATGCCGGAGAGCCTGCGGCAGATCTATTCTGAATAAAACGGGATAACATTTCTCTTATTTGATAACAGCGACGGCTATACGTTATTTGATCAATCATTTGAGTGACTTGCCATAACAGTGAGCAGCCCTGCCAGATCACATCATGATCCAGCAGGGCTTCTTTGTTTTGTTCTGGTTTCGAACTCCATCCCGCACATAAGCCGAAATACAGTCCAATCCTCGCTATACACCGTCAAGATGCCAATCAGCGCAGCCTTCTGGCTCTCATCAAACTCGGTGATGAGCTCCGGCAGGCCCTTCACGCTCTCGATGAACCGCTCGATCTTCCTGCGGCGGATCATGATCTGGTCGATCTGCTCGACAACCGCATGGGGTATGTTTTTTTCGGCATCTGGTCATGGTTTAACGATTGCTCCATAAGTTAACGAATCTCAATGATTTAACGATTGAAAATCGCAAGATGCAGTGATTGGCCATATTGTTACCTTTCAGATACACTACATCTTGTGCTTTTGCTTGCTAAAATGAATCACCTGCGTTTCATAAGCCTTGCGGCTTCAAGCCTTTTCAGTCATGAAAAAACGAAACAGCAGATTGACCGATTGTATCAATCTACTGTTTCAGATTTGGCAAAGGAACAGTACTTTGATACAATGAATCATTTTCTGTCCCGGTGAATCATTCTTGCTGTTACGGAGATAACGACCCCAAATAAATGAAGTCAGATCATGTTAACACCTGCTCGATCGTCCCGCCGCCGAGGACGAGCTCGCCGTCGTAGAGCACGACGGCCTGCCCGGGCGTGATCGCACGCTGGGCCTGATCGAAAACAACCCTCGCGCGCGAGCCTGCAAGCGGCCAGACGGTAGCTTGGTTTTCGGTCTGGCGGTACCGCGTCCTCGCGGTTACACGGATCGGGTGCTCCGGCTCCGGGATCGAGAGCCAGTTGAAATCTGAGGCGATCAGCTCGCGGCTGTAGAGCGCGCTCTCCGGTCCGACGGTCACGCTGTGTTTTTCCATGTCCTTGGCTACGATATAGAGCGGCTGCTTTGCAGCTACGCCGAGGCCGCGGCGCTGTCCGATCGTATAACGGACCGCGCCGTGGTGACGCCCGATCACGCGGCCTTCCAAATTGAGGATCTCGCCTTCCGGATCGCAGCGACCGGTCCAGTGCTCAAGGAAGGCACCGTAATCCCCGTCAGGAATAAAGCAGATGTCCTGACTTTCATGCTTGGACGCGGTAACGAGACCGGCCTTCTCCGCAATCGTTCGAGTGTCCGTTTTGCTCATCTCACCCAGCGGAAATCGCAGATGCGCCAGCTGCTGTTGAGAGAGCATATAGAGAACATAGCTTTGATCCTTGCTCCCGTCCAGCGCCTTGCGGAGCTGCCAGCGCCCGGTACCCCGATCCTGCGTGATCCGGGCGTAATGGCCGGTCACGAGGCAGTCAAAGCCCTTTCCCAGAGCCAGCGACAGCAGCAGATCGAATTTCAGGCAGCGGTTGCAGACGATGCAGGGGTTCGGCGTCCGTCCGGCTTCATACTCCCGGATGAAGTTTTGAATGACTGTTTTTTCAAACTCTTTGGTACAGCAGAGAGACTCAAACGGGATGCCCAGCTGCCAGCATACATAAGCGGCGTCCTCCTCATCCGCGTCGCTGCAGCAGCTTTTCTGTGACACACGCTCCATCCCCGGCGCGCGGTACAGCCGCATGGTGACGCCTGCGCAGTCATAACCCGCCTGCTGCATCAAAAGCGCGGCGACCGAACTGTCCACCCCGCCGCTCATGGCGATCATGGCACGCTTCATTTTGCGCTTCCCTTGGAAAGCGCGTGATCGTAATCGGCAAAGAAGTCCTTTGTATCCTTTACCACGATTCCGCCGAACAGGATCAAAGAGAACAGGTTGGGAATGGCCATGAGACCGTTGCAGACGTCTGCCGCGTCCCAGAGGAGCTGGACGCTGATGAGCGCGCCGAGAGCACAGATGACCATATGCAGCAGCCGGTAAGTTTTCACTTTATGTGTGCCGAACAGGAAGGCAAAGGCGGATTCCCCGTAGGTGTACCAGCCCAGTACCGTAGAGAGGCAGAACAAGATCAGGGAAATGACGATAACAACTTGCCCAAGCCCACCCAGATTCTGACGGAAAGCCGTAGCAGCCAGCACCGTGCCGTCGGTAACACCGCTGTTCCACACGCCGCTGACCATGATAATAAGCGCAGTAAAGGTGCAGATGACGAAGGTATCGAAAAAGACCTCTATGATGCCGTAGAGCGCCTGCTTGACGGGAACGTCCACCTTGGCCGTGGCGTGGACCATGGCAGAGGAACCGGTGCCCGCTTCGTTGGAGAACACGCCGCGCTGCACGCCGCGCCGGATGGCGACGCCCATCGTGGCGCCCGCCACGCCACCGATCACCGCGTCTCCGGTAAAGGCAGATTTGACGATGAACCAGAGCGCCTGGGGGATCAGCGTGATGTTCAGGATCAGGATCACGAGCCCAAAGCCCAGATAGATCAGCGCCATGATCGGTGTGAGATAGGTGGTGACATCCGCGATTTTCTTCACGCCGCCGAAGATGACCAGCCCGTCAATAACCAGAATCAGGATCGCGATGACCCAGGGGATCACCGTGCCGCCGCCCGCA
>JAILFJ010000157.1 GCA_024697625.1 Oscillospiraceae bacterium | reverse complement strand
TTTTTTGTGGCACTCTCTGGATGGTTTTCCACATTTTTGGCGGCAATTGTGCTTCGTAAAGCCTTGTTTTCCACAATCTACGCCAATTGAAAGAGGCGCTGCCTCTCAATAGCGTGTTTTGCTATTTTGAGACAACGCCTTCCAGAAACTTTTTCTGTTCAAGACTATTTGACTTTTGAAAAATACGAAAACTCAAATTACCATCCAGTTCTTTTTTCATCGTTGATGCTGTTAGAATAACTACTTTCATAGATGAATAACCTCTACTTGATCAGGAGAGAAAGCTTTTATTTTTTCAGCAACAAGCCTTCTGTGACACTTCTCAGCAGTTGGCTCACTGCAAAGCAGGCAGACTCTATCATAATCCTTAAAGCGAGATAAAAACTTTTTATAAGCGCCTCTCTTTTCCATTATTGTGTCAAATACTTCTTCGTATTCATTCCAAGAAACTGTACCCTTTTGATAATTAGTAAGCAGCTCCTTCGTTGGAGCAAATTCTTCACAATGAATATACTTCGTTCCACAGATTTCTTTCAAGAAATACGCCAAGTCAGTACCCTTTGAAAACCCCGCTAATTGCGATTTATTGTTGAGCCTCACATCTACCAACAATTGAACTTGATTCTTTCTTATCAGTTCGAAGAATTGCTCAGCAGATTTTTGTGTAAACCCAATAGTAAAAATAATCATCAGCGCAGATCCTCCAGTCTAAATCCAATCTCATCATTTCGAAGTCTATATGCTTCAGCAATGTACTCTTCCTCAGTCAAATTGCTATCATCAAACAATGAACCCTGCTCCCTATTGGGAAAATACTTTTGAAGAATCTCTTGTTCAACATCGTGCTGAGTAACTGATTCGCCGTTTGCCATGATGTGAGTAATCTTATGCCCTTTATCACAGAATGCTCTAGCAACAAGAATTGTTCTATGGCACTCACTAGGCTTTTTCTCTGCACACATAAAGGCAATGATTGCATTGGACTTTTCGACACTTTTTATTCCTTCAAGGAATTGATCTGATTTGGAAAACACCTCAAAGTCAAGTCTCCCATTCTTATAAAAGGATCTGTTTTCCTGTCGTGCGCCAAACTGTCGTGCATAATTAGCATAGTATATTCCATTTTCTTTTAAGAGCTTACTTAAATTGTCTTTGTTATAAGCCTCAAAATATGCTGAATAAGGCGTACTTCGAACATCTATCAGGATTTGAATTCCATTTTCTTTTAGTGCGAGAATAAAATCATTGACATTTGGGAACCCTGCATAGCCAATTGTAAATAATTGTTTCGCCATATGCCTCACCTGTATTTCAGAGATAATCTTATTTGTATTATACCATGCAAACTATCGTTGGGAAATAGAGAATCAAATCTTATTCAAGAAAAGCTGCAAGAAGCAGCAGGGTTTCTTACAGCTTTTTGTAGTTGTTCGTATTTCGAAAGAATAACGAACTGCTTTTTCCAGAGAAAACGCTGGTATTCTTTACTTTTGGGGGAAGTTCGTATTTGTACTCCAAAATAGTTCGTAAAATATGCAGTTTATTTTCCTACTTCCTCCAACTTTTCGAGTATTCTCAGCAAGATATAACAGCAGTTTTTAAAAAATCTCGAAATTTGTGGCACGATAAAGGAAAAGTCCCTGAAATACTGGGTATTTCAAGGACTGTGGTGGAGAGTGGCGGACTCGAACCGTCGACCTTCCGCGTGTGAGGCGGACGCTCTAACCAGCTGAGCTAACCCTCCAAGGCCAAAACACTATACCATACCTGCAAGGTTTTTTCAAGTGTTTTTTTCACAGGATCATGGTTGCACTGCGGAAGCCCTTACAGTGTTCCCTGCCTGACAAGCTGCACCGTCCCGCTCAGAATCAGGCGGCCGTCAGTCCCGGCTTCGATCTCCAGCGTGCCGCCCGGCTGCTTCAGAGAGAGCCGAAGCGCCTTCCTGCCCTCTGCAGCCAGATAAGCGCCGACTGCTGTCGTGCCGCTGGCACAGGAGGACTCCCAGAACATCGTGTCTGCTGCGGGGACATATACGAGGGGAGTCAGCTTGCTGCGGTCTGGATCTAGAAACATGAGTCCCAGCGCCTCGGCTTTCAGCTCCCGGCACCAGACGGAGGCCAGTGCTTCGGAGCTGCTTGGATCGGCTTCCTCCTGCAGAATCACATGGCTGATCCCCGGAAAGCGGACGAGAGGGAGCTCGCGCCCGTCCGGAAAGCGGTGCAGGCCGACAGACAGCGGCCGGGGCATCCTGACGCTGCCGCGCCACAGCCCGTCCGTGAGCGCTTCCAGCGAAACCGCGACAGGCTCCGGAGTCCCGCTGACAGATACCGGAACGGTCCCGGAGCGGCGCCCGGTCCGCAGCATGAAGAGGAATGCCGCGCTCATGGAGGCGTTGCCGCAGAACTCGCCCCCTGCCATACGCAGAGCGATACCGCCGTCAGAGACCTTTACAAAGCCCACCTGCTCGGTCTCGGGCTCGCGCTCCATCAGTCTTTTGGCAAGCGCCGGCTGTTCCGGCTCAGGAATCGGGGTCTCCACTAGGAGGGTCATGTTGCCGGAGGGATTGAACAGGGAGTAGGCGATGCCCCCGGTCATTGCTGATAATTCCTCAGAAACTGCTTTGTCCTCTCCTGCGTCGGACTGCCGAAGACCTGCTCGGGATGACCCTCTTCCACAATGACGCCGCCGTCCATGAAGATCACACGGTTGCTGACCGCCCGGGCGAAGGGCATCTCATGCGTGACCACCACCATGGTCATCTTCTCCTCGGCGAGCTGGCGGATGACCTTGAGCACCTCTCCGGTGAGCTCGGGGTCGAGGGCGCTTGTAGGCTCGTCAAAGAAGAGAATCTCGGGGTTCAGCGCGAGGGCGCGGGCAATGGCCACACGCTGCTGCTGCCCGCCGGAGAGCTGGTAGGGATAGGCATTCTCCTTCCCCTCCAGACCCATCTTGTGCAGAAGCTCCGCCGCGCGTGCGCGGACGGCTTCCCGGTCTTCGCCGTGAAGGATCGGCGGCTCGGTGATGTTGCGCATGACAGAGTAGTGCGGAAAGAGATTGAAATTCTGAAAGACCAGCCCGAAGCGTGTCCGGAACCGGTTCAGCTCGGCTTTGGAGGCGCGGACGCCGTCGCGTATCGCGTAGCAGCCGTCATACAGAATGTCGCCGCCGTCGGCATGCTCCAGAAAGGTGGCGCAGCGCAGCAGGGTGGATTTTCCGGAACCTGAGGGACCGATGATGGAGACGACGTTGCCGCGGTTTACCGACAGAGAGATGTCCTTCAGCACGGTGTGGGCACCGAAGACCTTCTGAAGGCTGCGGATACTGAGGATGCTGGGATCGCCGGGGCTCTCTTCGGAGATCAGGCCGGAGCCGGCTGTGTTCTTGTTGTCCGCCATATTCTTACGCCCCTCTCAACGGTAATAATCCAGCCGCTTCTCGATCCGGCCCATCAGATAGTCTACGATCACATTGAAGATATAGTAGAATGCGCCGGCTACCACAAAGGGCATGAAGCTGGTCTGGGAGTTTGCGATCTGCTTGCCGATGGTGAACATCTCCTGATAGGAGACCGTGAAGGCCATGGAGGTGTCCTTCACCAGGGTGACGACTTCGTTTGTCACGCTGGGCATGATGCGCTTGATGACCTGGGGGAGAATAATCCGCATGAAGGTCTGAAACTTTGAGTAGCCCAGGACCTCGGCAGCCTCATACTGGCCGATGGGGATCGACTCGATTCCGCCCCGGTAGATCTCGGCAAAATAGGCAGCGTAGTTGATGGAGAAGGCGATCACCACAGGGATCAGCTTGTTGCGCGCCACATTGGAGCCGAACAGATAGTACGGCCCGTAGGTCACTGCGAGGAGCTGCAGCATCAGCGGCGTCCCGCGCAGCACGGTGATGACAAACCTTGTGACGGCGGAGACAATCCTGACCTTGCTCATGCGGAGCAGAGCGACGATCATCCCCAGAGGGAGCGAGAACAGCAGTGTAAGAAAAAAGATCGCGCAGGTCTTGGACAGACCTTCGCTCATCTTGACGATCATGGTCATCAGGGACATGGAAGAGAACCTCGCGTTCTGTCAGAGTGAGGATACGGAACCGGAAGAAAGACGGTACAGAATTACAGGCTAGACACAGAAGTTCCCGAAAGCGCGGAAAAATGCGCTTTCGGGCTTCTGGATGACATGTTCAGGCAGCGGCTGTCTGGATTTATTTGTTCAGGAAGAGCAGGTTGTTGACGATGTCGACATATTCTTCCTTCGCGGCGATCTCGGCATAGGTGCCGTTCTTAACCAGCTCCTGAACCGCTGCGTCGACCTGATCGCGGAGCTCCGCGTCGGCAGCGCGGAAGGCGATGCCGTACTGCTCGGCGCCGAGGTTCTCGTCAATGACGGCGAGACCGTCATGGCTGCTGACATAGCTGGCCGCAACGGGAAGGTCAACAAACACCGCGTCGACCGCGTTGCCCTCGAGCTCGGTGAAGCATTTGAGGAAGCTGTCGCAGGTGATCACGTTGTTGAAGGTGGCTGCCAGATCGGCCAGATCATCGTTCAGAAGGGCTTCGCCGGAGGTCCCGAGCTGGACGGCGACATCCTTGCCGGCAAGATCCGCAGAGGACGCAAAGCCGCTGTCCGCCTTCACAACGAGGACCTGGGTGTTGTCATAATAGGGCTCGGAGATCTGATAACCGGCTTCCTTCATGCTGTCGAGGATGGTCATGCCGGACCAGACGCAGTCGCACTCCATGGAGTCGAGCTGGACGAGCTTCTCGTCCCAGTTCACGCCGAAGATCTCCAGCTTCCAGCCCAGCAGGTCGCAGACCGCCTGGCAGATCTCAACGTCAAAACCGGTGTACTCGCCGTCATCCCCGAGATAACTGAAGGGGGGATACTCAGGGTCAATGCCCATAATAAAGTCCGTCCTGTCGGACGCCGCGGATGCCGTTCCGGCCAGCGCAAATACCAGACAGAGCGCAAGGGCAAGTGTAAGCAGTTTCTTCATAAAAATAACCTCCAAACTGTTTCGAAAAGACGGAGCTTTTCTTTTGCTTTGCTATAATACCACATTAGCGAAATAAAGCAAGACCCTTTCAAAAACTTTTTTTCACAGGATTTTTGGGGGCTGCCTTGCTTGATTTTCCTCCTGCACTATAGTATAATATCCCGATTCTTTAATCACGGAGGCGCCGAAGGGCGAAGCACCGTGACATTACCGCTTTTTATAAGGCGGGGTTGAAAGGAGTAAGACAGAACCATGACAAAAAGGATTTCGGCTGCATTGCTCAGTGCCCTGATGATGCTGGCACTGCTGTCCGGCTGCGGCGCGGGGAACGGGACTCCGGCCCCGACTGCAACTCCCGCTCAGACCGAGGGCGGTGCCGAAGCCGGCGACACTGCGGCGAAGGCCGGACGGGCGGCCTCCAACGAGCTCAACGTCGGCATCGCGCAGGATTTTGACAGTCTGGACCCGGACTATATGACCGCCGCGGGCACGAAGGAGATTCTCTTCAACATGTTTGAAGGGCTGGTTAAGCCCAACGCCGAGGGAGAGATCGTACCTGCCGTGGCCTCAGAGGTTTCAAAGTCGGAGGACGGACTGCAGTATGTGTTCACCCTCCGCGAGGGCGTGAAGTTCCACAACGGCAAAGCCGTGACGCCGGAGGATGTCGTATGGTCCATCGAGCGCCGGCGCGGCGGCGAGGACACTGCGGCCCAGCTTGCGGCACTGGCGGTCATCTCGGAGGTGAAGGCGGAGGGCAACACCGTGACGGTGAGCCTCTCCGAGCCCAGCAACGAGTTCCTCGCCTATCTGATGAATGCCTATATCCTGCCGGCCGGCTATACCGAACAGGAGACCGCACCCGTCGGGACGGGACCTTACCGCTTCGTCTCGCGCACGGTGCAGGACAGCCTGGTGCTGGAGCGTTTTGAGGACTACTGGGGGACGCCGGGGAAGCTTGACCGGGTCACCTTCCGGATTCTGGAGAACAACGAGGGCCTGATTCTCGGCCTGCAGAGCGGCGCCCTGGATCTGGTGGCGCACCTGACCTCCGACCAGATCGCCCAGCTGGACAGCGGCGAGTTCGAGACCGCCGTGGGAAGCATGAACCTCGTGCAGGCGCTGTATCTGAACAACGCGGAGAAGCCCTTTGACGATCTGCGTGTCCGGCAGGCCTTCTGCTACGCAGTGGATAAGCAGGCGGTCATCGACCTGGCCTTCGACGGCTACGGGATTCCGCTGGGGACCTCCATGTTCCCGTCCTTCAGCAAGTACTATGACGGCAGCCTGACGGATTACTACAGCCATGACCCGGAGAAGGCGAAGGAACTGCTGGCCGAGGCCGGGTATCCGGACGGCCTGGACGTCACCATCACGGTGCCCTCCAACTACACGCCGCACGTCAACACCGCAACGGTGCTGGTGGAGCTTCTGAAGGAGGCCGGCGTGCGTGCCACGGTGGAGCCGGTGGACTGGGGCAGCTGGCTGGAGAACGTGTACGGCAACCGGCAGTACCAGTGCACCGTCACGGGTCTGTCCAGTGACAATATGACCGCCCGCAAGCTGCTGGAGCGCTTCGGTACCGGCATCGGCAACAACTTTACGAATTACAGCAATGCCGAATACGACGAGATCCTCGCTCAGGCGATCGCCGCGGGAGACGATGCGGAACAGACCGAGCTCTACCGGAGCCTGGAGCGCAACCTGACTGAGAATGCGGCCAATGTCTATATCCAGGATATGGCGGACCTCGTCGCCGTGCGGAAGGGGCTGGAGGGCCTGACCTTCTACCCGATCTATGTCCTGGACATCTCGGCGCTCTCCTGGACCTGAGCGCTGGAGGAAGAAAGCTGACTTCGCAGAATACGTATCTTTGATATCCGGATTCCTGCAGATTCCCCGCCATCCCGATGACGGGGAATCTGCTGTATGCTGAAAGGAGAGAACAGCGTTGCGGTATGTGCTGACAAGACTCGGGATGCTGCTGGCCACGATGCTGCTGGTATCGTTCCTGACCTTCGCGGCCTTCGAGGCAGTCTCCGGCGACCCTGCGCGGAATCTGCTGGGGACGGAGGCCACGGAGGAGCAGGTCATGGCGCTGAGGGAAGAGCTGGGGCTGGACCGCCCCTTCCTTCTCCGCTATGCCGAGTGGCTGGCAGGGTTTTTCTCGGGCAACCTGGGGGTCTCCTACAGCTACCGGCAGCCGGTGGGAAAGCTGATCGGCCCGAAACTCGAGATCAGCCTCTGTCTCAGCCTGATGAGCTTTGTCATGATTGCGGTCATCTCGATTCCGCTCGGCATTTTTTCGTATCACAGGACAGGAGGCTTTGCAGACTGGCCGCGGACGGTGTTCAATCAGCTCTGCATGGCGGTTCCGCCCTTCTTCACGGGGATTCTGGTCTCCTGGATTTTCGGCATTCTTATGAAGGTCTTCACCCCGGGAGACTTCCCGGGCTTTCGCCAGGACTTCGGCGAATCCGTGAGGCATCTCTTCTTCGGCGCAGTCTGTCTGGGGATTCCTCGGATTGCCATGACGGTCCGGATGCTCCGGGCCACCGTGATCGAAGAGATGAACAAGGCCTACGTACGGACGGCCATCAGCCGGGGTCATGACCGGCGCGGCGTCCTGACCTCCCATGTGCTGAAGAACTCCATGGTCCCGGTCGTAACCTTCCTCGGCCAGACCCTGGCGGAGCTGGTCGGAGCGGGGATCGTTGTGGAGCAGGTGCTGGGGATCCCGGGACTGGGCCGGTTCCTGGTGCTGTCGATCTCGCACCGGGACTATCCGGTGGTGCAGACCATTGTGGTGATCCTTGCCTTCTGGGTCGTTCTTGCCGGGACGCTGGCGGATCTGATCAATCAGTCGATTGACCCGAGGCTCCGGCTGGGAGGGAACAGAGGATGAGAAGGAAAATGAATTCCAGGCTGCTGACCGGCCTGATCATCACGGGACTCATGCTGGCTGTGATCCTGCTGGGGACCTTCTGGACGCCCTACGTCCCCACTGCGATGAAGTACGGAAAGTTCAGCCCGCCGTCTGCCGCCCACATCTTCGGCACCGACAACTTCGGACGGGATATTTTCAGCCGCGTTCTGAAGGGGAGCGGCACGACTCTGGCGATCGCGCTGTCCACGGTTTCCATCGGCGCACTGGCCGGGACCTTGATCGGTGCGGTGACCGGATACCTCGGCGGCGCGGCGGACGAGATCCTGATGCGGCTGAACGATGCGCTGACCGCGTTCCCCAGCTTCCTGCTGGCGCTTCTGATCGTGAGCCTGGTGGGACCCGGAAAGAAGTACAGCGTCGTCCTGGCTCTCGGTCTGGTCTTTATCCCGAGCTTTGCCAGGGTCATGCGGGCGGAGTTCGCAACTCTCCGGGGCAGGAACTTTGTTACGGGGGCGAGGCTGATGGGGGCCTCAAACGGGAGGATCCTTCTGATCCACCTTCTGCCCAACACCGTGCGGGTGCTGCTGCCGGCGCTCACCATCGGCTTTAACAACGCCGTGCTGGCGGAGGCGAGCATGAGCTTCCTCGGGATCGGGGTGCGCCCGCCGGACGCCTCTCTGGGCTACATGCTTTCCGAGGCGCAGGGGATGCTGGCGAAAGCGCCCTGGTATGCGCTGTTCACCGGACTCACGATCGTCCTGCTGGTCTTCGGCGTGGGGCTGATCGGCGAGGGGCTGCAGATGCAGGACAGGGAGGTGGCGTAGATGCTGGAGATACGGGATCTGCACGTCCGCTTCCTGAACCGTGACCGCGAAGCGGTCGCGGGCGTGACGCTGCAGATCGACGACGGCGAGATCGTCGGCCTGGTCGGGGAGAGCGGCAGCGGCAAGACCGTGACGGCCATGAGCATCGCGGGGCTTCTGCCCAGAAAGCAGTGTGTCTTCTCGGGGGATATCCGCCTGAACGGGAAGGACCTTCTGCATGCCCGGCGCAGCGAGCTGCGCAAGCTGCACGGGAAGGAGATCGGCGTGGTCTTCCAGGAGCCGATGAGCGCAATGGACCCGCTCATGCGGGTGGGCGAGCAGGTGGGAGAGGTGCTGCGCATCCATACCGATCTGGACCGGGCGGAGAGACGGCGGCGTGCCCTGCGCGCGATGGAGGACGCTGAGCTGCAGAACCCGGAGGAGCTCTATGACAAATACCCCCACGAGCTCTCGGGCGGCATGCTGCAGCGCGCCATGATCGCCGCGGCGACCGTGATCGAGCCGAGCCTGCTGCTGCTGGACGAACCGACCACCGCCCTCGACGTGACGATCCAGGCCCAGATCCTGGAGCTGCTGAAGAAGCTCAATGCGGAGAAGGGCATCTCGATGCTCTTTATCTCGCATAACCTGAATGTGGTGAGAAAGCTCTGCGGCCGGGTCGCAGTGATGCAGCGGGGGCGGCTGGTCGAGACCGGCGAGACGGATGAGGTCTTCTATCATCCGAAGCACCCCTATACCAGACAGCTCATCGAGGCCATTCCCAGCAGAGACAGGAGGCCGGAAGATGGAGCGGAATGAACAGCTGGTACTGGAACTGAAGCATGTGAGCGGCGGTTATCGCGAGAGGGCGTTTCCGGGGGGCCGAAAGACCTATCAGGAGGTGCTCAGCGACGTCAGCTTCACCGTCCGACACGGAGAGATCAAAGGTCTGGTGGGCGAGAGCGGCACCGGAAAGACCACGCTGTCCCGTATCATTCTCGGGCTGCTCCAGCCGGAACAGGGCGAGGTGATCCATTATACCAGGCGGCCTCAGATTGTGTTTCAGGATCCCTACAGCGCCCTGAACCCCGCCTACAGCGCGGTATGGGCGGTGGAGGAACCGCTGCGGATCTACGGGAAATACGATGCCCGTGAGCGGAAACGCCGTGTGTATGAGATGCTGGAGAGAGTGGGGCTCCCCAAAGAGTGCTATGACGCGAAGCCGGATGAGCTCTCCGGCGGCCAGCGTCAGCGTGTCTGCATCGCGGCAGCGCTGATCCAGAGGCCGCGTTTTGTCCTGCTGGACGAACCGGTGAGCGCACTGGATGTCACCATCCAGGCTCAGATCCTGAGGCTCCTGAAGCAGCTGCGGGACGACCTGGAGCTCAGTTATCTCTTTATCTCGCATGACCTCAACGTGGTCTATCAGCTCTGCGACAGCGTACTGGTGATGAAGAACGGGCGCATCGTGGAGCAGGGAACGACAGACGAGATCTTTGACCATCCGCAGGAAGAATATACGAAGCGGCTGCTCGCCGCCGCCATGTGAATCAAAAAACCGCCCCGCTGTCAAGGGCGGGGGTCGTAAGACAGTTTTATAATTGTTTTGCAGGGACGGCATGACTCTCGGGTCATGCCGTTTCCTGTTTCATCAGTTCATCCAAAGGAATAAAGCCCACCAAATCGTAGCATATCTGGTTTGCAATACTTACTTCTGGTTTTCTCCTATTTCTGGAACTTGCTCTTGCAAAGTTTCTATGATCTGGAACTTACCTTTGCAAACTGGAACTTACCTTTGCAAACTGAAACTTACCTTTGCAAACTGGAACTTGCTTTTGCAATTGAGCTCATTAATCTGATTTTGAAGCCAAAAGAAAAATTTTAGGAATTCATTCCAAAAATTATTGATTTTTCCATTCTTTTTGGATATACTTTTGTTGAGCAAAAATGGAGGTGCGCCATGGCACAGCAAAGATTGGAACGAAAAG
>JAILFJ010000016.1 GCA_024697625.1 Oscillospiraceae bacterium | reverse complement strand
CCTCAGAGAAGACGGCGCGGCTTCCGCATGAATATCGGAAGAGGATCGTGGAGAGGCTGCGCGAGACGATTCTCGCACCGAGGCGGAAGCCGCGGAAGGAGGAGTGAGAGCTTGAGCTTAATGGTTCAATGTAACGAGTGCAGAAAACTGATGTACACAGACAGCAGAGAGGACAAGGGCGCTTATATCAAACTGACAGCAGATGATCCGCTGTACGGTTACAGCACGTTTCACCTTTGCAGAAAATGTTTTGAAGCGAAATTCCCGTGGCTTTTAGGTCGAGATGAGGAGGAATCATGAAGCGATACCGATTTAAAACGCATGCTGTTGATGATTTCAGACCTCTGGTGGATATGGCCCCGATCAAGATGCCATGGTGGTGTACCGGTTCAGCCGGTGACGGTCGCTCCGTATCAATCGTGTGCTACCTGCCAGAAGGCGAGGACTTGTACAAATACTGGGACGATGCCTATCAGATTGAGACGGAAGAAGCTGACGAGATTCTTTATACTGATCGGTTTCCAAAACCAGATTGGCTACGGAGAGAGGACTGAGCGATGGCAAGAGTAGAACCGATATGCAGCAACCAGGACTGCCGCGACAGATTCGCGCAGTTTGGCCTGACCTATGACGACATCACAGAGGGCGACATCCTCGCCCTCGTGATGCTGCTTAACCGGGAGATCAGAAAGTCGAACAAGGCCGGCGAGACCTCTGTCAATACCACGCGCCTGTCCAGCAAAATGACCATCAAGCACAAACCGACCGGGCAGATTACAGAATGCTACCTGTTCATGAACTCCCACTACTACACCCAGCGCGAGTGCATCAGCTTCAACAAGGACGGCTTCATCGGCTTCGCCGGATGGGCGGACGACGGAAACACAAACCCGATCCGGCGCGCCTTCCTGGAGTGGTGCGGCTTAATGGCAGCGCAGAAGGCCGCCACGTGGCCGGACCACGGAACAATCACCATCCCGCTGAGCGAACCGTCTACAGCAGAGATGCTGAAGTTCATGGAACGCCTGGACGCAGAACAGCGCCGGCAGATGTTTGAACCGGGCAACCGATTCTTTCTGGAATGCGGCGGCCGGAAAATCGAGTATGTGGCTCAGGAGGCAAGGAATGAGCTTAGAAGGATTTGAGGCAATGACAATTCAGGATGCCATCATCCTCGCGGCGATTTTTATCTGCATCGCTATCTTCTATAGCAGATAAGGAGGCCGAAGAATGATCGGACCTACCAACTGCCCGAACTGCGGCGCGCCGATCGGACTGGATGACCGCTGCAGCTATTGCGGGACCCTGTTCATAGACATCTCCAACATCCCCATCGACGAGCCGTTTTATATGAAGCTCCGCCTCGGGATGTACGGGCAGGGACGCGTCATCACGAGCAAGGTCTTCTGCAGCGGCGTTTCTTTCGAGATGTCAATCGACTCGGCCCCTGCGTTCGAGCTCACCCTTCACCCATTAGGCCCAATAACAGAAAGAGAGAAGTGATGGGAGAACTGATTCCGTTTCCGATCCAGATCCGCCCTACCGATTACTGGTGCTTCTATGATCCATGGGCGCAGGACGGGTACTGGATGAACTGCTGCAGCTGCAAGCGGCGGGAATGCTTCTGCGCCGGGCACTACTTTGTGGCATGTACACACCATACTGACAACAAAAAAGAAAGCGAGGATTAACCCATGGGAATCACTGAATTATTGACGGCTGCTTTTATCGTGCTGAAGCTGCTCGGGAAGATCGACTGGAGCTGGTGGCTCGTGCTCCTCCCGGAGATCATTGCGGCAGCCATCTACTTCATGATCGTGATCGCCTCGGCCTTCAGATGCCGGCGGACTTTCAAACAGGTCGACAAGACCTTCCGCGACATCGACAGGGACCTCTGGTGAAGCCATGATCAGACCGTGGATCGTGTATCTCTCCGGACCGATCACCGGAGAGAAGAACGCCAAGGAGAACTTCGAGAAGGCGACGAAGATCCTGCAGTCCGTCGCCACACCGCAGCGGGTTTATGTGATGAACCCATACTTGCGGCATCCGCCCGGCCTGTCCAATGCGGAGTATATGAGGATCAGCTTCGCGGAGATCGACGCAGCCAACGATGTCGCGCTCCTGCCCGGCTGGGAGGACAGCGACGGCTGCAACCTTGAGCTGGCCTACGCCAACTACACCGGGACACCGTCCTTCCAGATGACCGACAGGTTCCCGGACTTCTACAAGGAGGAGAAAGAGTGAACCGCGGCATGATGATCCAGTGCGGAGGCTGCGGCTTTACCCGGTCCATCAATCTGAACGGTGACGCTGCGCAGATCGAGACGGAACTGAATCAGACCATCGCCGAGGAAGGATGGCGTTATGTGAATAGCTGGGACGACTTCATCTGCCCTCGGTGCCGCAACACTGGCCTGGATCCGTTCTATGAGGCCTACGCCGGTAAGCAGAAGCCGGCCGGAAAAACGAAGAGCTATGCAGCGCTCCTGGGGCGGGCTGCCTATCAATTACAGATGTTCGTGGAGCTGGAACGATTATGAAAGAGAAGGAACAGGAAAAAGAGTGCGCGACCTGCGCCCATGCCGGCGAGAGCATGATGAAGGATCCCTGCCGGCACTGTCTGAAGAACACCGGACTGCGCGGAGAGATCTACCCAGACTGGGAACCGTGGGAGGACTGTGAATGACGCGCTGCACCTTTTGTGAACGCCTCGATGAGTGGCGAGAGATCCATAAGCAGTCACGGCAGGAAGCCAGGGAAACCGGCCGAGGCGATTACCGCCACGAGTACAAGGTCGCGCTGGTGATCAGATCGTGGTACGCCGACCGCCCGAAGAGACGCGCCGGCAGGACGGTGGACTTCCGGAACCAGGGAATCGGCTTTGTGCTTAACTACTGCCCGGAGTGCGGGCGATACTTACGAAGGAGGAGATCCTGATGTTTATACTATTCCATGGGGCGATATTCGACCCGGCTGAAATCACCATGGTGCAGGCCGATGAGGCAGGGCTCTGGATCCAGACCGCCGGCGCGGCGAAGGTCACGCTGATCGAGTCCGAGGAGAAGACGGCGCAGGCCATGCTCGGAGAACTCTACCAGGTTATGTTGGAGCAGGGAATCGCCTGTGACAACGATGACGGTCCTGAGATCGAACTCGACGAGGACGAGCTGTCCGAGCTGAAGCAGATCCTGGACGACGGCTATGAGTACATCGCGCGAGACAAAAGCGGCAGTATTTACGGGTACCGGTTCAAACCGACAAAGCGGAAGAGCACCTTTGAGGATCCGCGCACGCCGGATCCTGTACGGCTGCACCGCGACTGGTATTCCGAGATAGACTACGATGCCAGCCCGATCAGCATCACGTATCTGCTTTTAGACAACTGACCACAACATCTTGTGCCAGGTGCGATCATCAGATACAAAAGTAACGATATTTTGTCTTGAAAAAAATGGTTACAATCTTTATTTTAGAATAAGAGGCGCGAGCCACTGAGCCACAGCCCAAACTTGAAGGAGTTTTTGCTGTGGCTCTCATATTGAAACGAATCGACGCCGGCGGCCTGCAGGTCGAGGCGCTGTACCATCGGCGCAGCCGGTACGACACACCGGCGCAGCGGGCCGCCAAGGAGAAGGCCAGCTCGGAAGCCCAGCGCCGCATGAATCAGATATACAGCTACCAGAAGCTGGAGCTGCTCCTGGCTACGAACTTCCCGGCACCCGGCAGCGCCCTGGTCGTCACGCTGACCTATGACGACGACCACATGCCGAAGGATCGGAAGCAGGCGCTGCGGCATCTGCGGCTGTTCCGGGCCAAGCTGAAGAAGGAGCGCGAGGCAGCACGCCTGCCGGAGCCGGTGGCCTTCTGGTGTGTGGAGGTCCTCACAGCTGAGGACGGCCGCTGGCACTTCCACATGGTGATCAACAACACCGGCTTCGATGCGGAGATGATCCGGCGGTGCTGGATCTACGGCAGCAACATCCAGATCGAGAAGCTGCGCGTGGACAAGGAGAAGAACTGGGAGAGCCTCGCGCGGTACCTGTCTAAGGAGCCGCGAGAATGCCAGGACGAGCTGGCCAAGCCCGGACAGCACGCATGGAGCTGCACAAGGAACGTCCTGCGCCCGGAGGTGGACACGGTCACGGTGCCGGACGACTACAAGCTCTCAGCACCGGAAGGCAGCGAGGTGCTGCTGGATGAGCAGAAGCGGACAGAGTTCGCGTCCTATCACATCCTCAAGTACAGGTACCCAGGCGTCCGAGCCATGGTCAAGGCGGCGCGGCGCAGGCAGCGGCGCAGGGAGAGGACGGCGCGCCGGCGGTGACTTTCTTTTATTTCTTTCTGACTTGAAACCTATATTATTTTAGCGACAGGACGGTGAAAAACATTGACCACAGTTACCCGATCTGGTATAATCAAGCCAAAGGCGGACGGCTTCCTGCCTTGCCCGTACTGCGGGCGGCAGAAGCTGCTCCGCATCGATCAGGACACAGAGGCGACGGCCTTGCCGGTCTACTGCCGAGGCTGCCGCAGAGAAGTCAAGATAGACATTCACCGAGGCCAGAGCCGATTGAGCCGGAGCCCAGAATGATTCGCAAACGCGAACGTCTGGGCTCCGGCTTTTCTCTTTGCACGGAGGAGAGCCAATGGCACAGAAACCACTGAGGCCCTGCCGGCACGCAGGGTGCAGCGCACTCACGAGGGACGGATGGTGCGATAAACACAGACCGAAGCATCGGCGACAGCTGAGCGCACACTGGCACGGCTGGTACAGCCTGCCGATCTGGACGCAGCGCCTGCGGCCCCAGCAGTTGGTGAAGGAACCCTTCTGCAGGGAATGCGCCAGGGCAGGGATCAGAACAAACGCAACAGTCGTCGACCACATCACGCCGCACCGAGGCGACTGGAATCTCTTCGTCGATGAGACAAACCTGCAGAGCCTGTGCAAGTACCACCACGACCAGAAGACGGCGCTGGAGCAGGCCAGGGATCGACGGGAACAGTGACCGGACTCCTGCCTGCATGATGCGCGCTCCCCGGCGCGGCTGCGCGTCCGGGCGGGCGCAGCGCATCACCCGAGCGCGGGCGGGCGCGGATCCCCCACCCTTCCCGCCCCCTCGGACCCCTCCCCCCGGGGTCGGAAAGTTTCGACCGGCCCTGCCCTGTGCCCCGCACCCACAGAAACGCGAGAAAATTTCCCCGATCAGAGTCTCAGACCCCCAAATTCAGCCGCCCACCGTACCGAACGCTCGCGTGCCACGCAGGCTTCTGATGTAGGTCCGGCCGGCGGCCATCCGGAGGAGATACCATGCCGACGCCAGTGAAGAACCTGGACAACATGAGCAAGCATCTCACCAACGACGAGATCGAGGCGCGCATCTCGGCAGAGGCCGACGTTCTCCCTCATCGGAAAATCAAGCGCCCGACCAGGATCAGCAAGGACGCCGACGCGAAGCGCTACTGGGCATCGGTCCTGAAGGACATGGAAGGGATCAGCATCCTGGACGCGCTCGACGCCAACACCCTGGCGATCTATTGCGAGAAGTGCGCCCGGCGCGACGAGATGCAGGCATATTACCAGAAGCTCCGCGCTCAGTACGCGGAGGATCCGGACAACGCTACCATCCGGCTGATGATCAAGCTGGACGCGGAGATTAAGGGCAGCGAGGACGCCATCCTCACCTATGCCGGCAAGCTGGGACTGACCCCAGAGAGCCGGAACCGTCTCGCCAAACGTCTGGCCGAGCAGGAGGATGAGGATCCGGACGGCGACCTCTTCGCATGAACAGCAAATGCCCGTGCCGGCGGGAGTGTCCGGACCGGACACCAGGATGCTGCTGCGTGAAGCGCGTGGAGTGGATCGCCTACCGGGAGAGCATCCGGAAGGAGAAGCAGCGCGTTCTGGCAGCCCTCCGGACGGGCAACGTGACCGACGCCAGCCAGTGGTCCATGGTGCAGGACCGATTCTTCCGGGAGATGCAGAGCACCAGCAGGCTCTTCGGCCTGTCGCCGGACGGACTACTTTGACGGGATGTGAAGCATTGAAAAACGCAGTGAAAGTATCGGTCCTGATCCCGGTGTGGAATCAGGAGAAGCTGATCATCCGGGCGCTGGACAGCATCCCGGACCGGGACGACATCGAGATCCTCGTCTGCGACGACGGCTCGACGGACGGAACGGCAGCGGCCGTTCAGAGGTACATGGATGAGCATCCGGAGAGAACGATCCTGTTCAACCGGCAGCCCGTCAACCGCGGCGAAGGCGCGACCCGGAATGTGCTGCTCGACATGGCCTCCGGCGAGTACATCGCGAGCCTGGACGCCGATGATCGATTCTCCCCTGAAGGCTTCGAGAAGGCCATGGACCAGCTGGACGGCACGGACATCGTCTATATCACCTGGAAGGAAAACAGCGGCCGCGTGCCGATGATCGACAAGAGCAACAAGCTCTTCTACTGCGGCCTGACCCTGCGGCTGATCCGGAGGGAGTTCCTCGGGGAGGACCGCTGCGATCCTGTCCGCTATGCCCCGGACAAGACGCTGAGCGTGAAGCTCGACGCCAGAGAGCACACCGAGAAGTTCACCGGCATCGTCGCCTATCTCTACAACACCCCGCGAGCGGGATCGCTCGTGGATCTCAGAGCGAGAGGATATGAGAGCATGTACAACACGATTCTGTTCTACGGCAACGTCTGCAAGATCGGCGGCGTGGAGACCTTCTTCTATGAGATGGCCAGGAAGTACGGCGACAGGGACATCACA
>JAILFJ010000010.1 GCA_024697625.1 Oscillospiraceae bacterium | reverse complement strand
TGGGCTTGGCCCGGTCGATCAGCCGGCCCCAGATGGGGTCGTTGATTGCGTCCCAGATGCGGGCGATGATGGTCATGATCATGACGCTCAGCACGCCGATCTGCAGGATGTCGGTGTAGTACTTGTTGAGAATGCTCTGGGTTAGCCCGAAAACCAGGCAGGAGGCGACGTCGCCCATGGCGTAGCCGATCTTGTCTTTGGCCTTGATGCCGCTGGTGCGGGCAATAAAGCTCTGTTCCATGATTGATTGACGACCTTTCTTATCGTTCAAAACTTGAAAACAACCTACAGTGTAACCGAAAGAAGCCCTTTCGTCAATTGCGTTCTGTCTTCCCGGTCTCCCCGTACATGGCGCCGCCGATGATGAGGACAGCGCCGAGCATCTGGACCGGTGTCATCGTCTCATGCAGCAGGAGAGCGGAGAAGATCAGCGCCGAGACGGGATCAATATAGCTGATCAGCGCGACGGACTGCCCCGGCAGCTTCTGAAGGCCGGAAAAATAGAGCAGGTAGGCAAGACCCGTATTGACGAGCCCGATGACCGCGACATACGGCAGATCCACAGCCTGGGGACGGGGGAGGCCGGAGGTAAGCAGCACATAGACAAGCACGATGAAAAAGGCCACATCCAGCTCGATGGCCGCGGTCTGCATGCCGCCGGTCCGGACGATGCGCTTGTTGAAAGCGATCAGCGAGGCGTAGAACAGCGCCGAGAGGATCGCGACCAGAAGCCCCGCGGTGCTCAGGCCGCTGAAGGCGATGCTTCCGCTGATGCAGACCAGACCCGCGGCCACAAGGACCACCGCTGTGAGCTTCCGGGACGTCAGTTTCTCATGAAAAAGGACCGGAGAGAGCAGCAGAATCAGCATCGGACCGACATAATAGATCAGTGTCGCGAGGCTGACATTCAGAAGGCGGTACGCTTCAAACAGCGCGACCCAGTTTAGGCCAAGCGCTGCGCCGCCGAGCAGCAGCGGGACGCGCTCCGCCCGGAGGGCATCCCGGTCAAATCCGCCGCGCAGAAGGACCAGAACCGTGAGCAGAAGTCCGCCGAGCAGTGTGCGGAGAAGGACGATCTGCCCGCTCTGCAGGGACATATGGGCCACAAGATAGCCGTTGGTGCCGAAGATCAGCATCGAGAGCACATACATGCCGTAGGACAGAAGCATCTGAGGTTTTTGTGCAGACGAGTTGCTTGTTTGGTTCATGGTGATCACCCTTCCGGTTCAGATGAGGCATACGGATTTAAAGACCGGTCTGTCTGATGAAGAAACGTCAGACAGACCGTGTTTTCACTTCCCGTCGGGGAAGCTGGTAAAAGCGTCGTGCTCTTCGAGGGGAAGCCCGGCGTTCTGCTTTTCACGGTCAATGGCCCGGATCAGAAAGGCCATGTTGCGGCCGAGGTTCCGCATGGTCTGGAGACCCTCCAGATCCTTTTTCACGTCTTCGGCAGAGAAGCCGTGAACCTGGTTCCAGTAGGTGCTGGAGACGACGGGCATGCCGGAGATGGTGAAATACTTGTTCAGCACATCGAAGTTTGCCGTGTTCCCGCCGCGGCGGCAGCTGACAACCGCTGCACCGACCTTCATGTGCTTGGAGAAGCCCGTGCTGTAGAAGAGCCGGTCGAGGAAGGAGAGAATGGTACCGTTGGGGGAACCATAGTAGGTTGGGCTTCCGACGAGAAGTCCGTCGGCCTCCTCAAAGAGCTTCGCGGCCTCGTTGACCTTATCCTTGAAGACGCAGCCGTCGTGGGTGGAACAGTAGCCGCAGGAGATGCAGCCGTGAATGTCCTCCTTGCCGATTTGAAGCAGGGTTGTCTCAACACCCTCCTGATTCAGGGTGCGGATCACTTCGCCGAGGGCCGTGGCGGTGCAGCCGTTTGCCTTCGGACTGCCGTTGATGACCAGAACTTTATATGCCATGTGTGGAAATCCCCTTTCCTTTATCTAATCTAAAAATGTTCGATAACAAACATTATTTTATCCGGAGCCCGCGGGAAAGTCAATCGCCTTTCTATGTCAGTGAGGAAAAGAAGCGAATATTTTTTCGATACAAGTTGCATTCCGCAACAGGATCTGCTATGATGAAGAAAAAAGTTAGGATTCTAAGTAATTATGATGACAGAATATGAGCTGATGGACCTGTATCAGAAGATCACGGTCCTGAACAATCAGGCACATACCAGATACATCCAGACAGACAACCCCACTCCGCTGACGGACACGCAGGCGATCGTCCTGCACTATATCATGTTTGAATCCAGAATGCGGGACGTGTTCGGAAAAGATGTGGAGTCTTATTTCGGCATCAAGGCATCCTCCGTCAACAGCATCATCAACTACCTGGAAGATGCCGGATATGTCCGCCGGGAGCCCGTCAGAGAGGACAGACGGCTGAAAAAGCTTGTCGCGACTGAACGGGCCAGGGAAGTGGAAAACTGGCTGATGGAGACGATCCACTACGGCGTGGTGGATATCTTCGCGGGCTTTACAGAGGAAGAGATGCAGGAGCTGAAGAGTCTGATGGAAAAGATGCGGGTCAATCTCAGCAGCATGGCGGAGAGAAAAAAACCGCATTATGCCCGCGACCCGAAGAAGGCCTACACAGAAGCGCGGTAACGCGGAACCAAGCAGAGAGAAACCGGAGCACAGCTGTTTCGGTTTTTATGCCCGGATAGTTAGAATTCTAATAATCTGGGCGGCTAAAAAACACTCGGAATCAGAACAATACAAAGGAGGAATCAACTTGGCGCAAATTCCCAGAAGAGAGTTCCTGAAGGCCGGGACCGCCGCACTGGCGGGGGCGACGCTGTCGGCGCTGGGGCTGGGATCCATCACAGCTTCGGCAGAAGGCGGCGCAGCGGAAAAGCAGGTGTTCGTATACACCTGTCCGGTCTGCGGAAAGCAGTTTGCCGATTTT
>JAILFJ010000004.1 GCA_024697625.1 Oscillospiraceae bacterium | reverse complement strand
TTTCCGTAGGTGTACCTGGTATGCCGCTCATTCATGTCATGGTTGATTGTGGCAATCCGCAGCCCCGGGGCAGCCATGGAGCCATCCTCAAATTCGATCCCTCCGGATGCTGACAGGATAGCGGAGTGATTGATGAAAACGTCTTTCCCGAACTTGACCCGATTTCCAAAATCGCAGATGAACGGGGTCAGGATTCGCACGTCATCCAGCTTTCTGCCGAACAGCTCTTCCAGATATCCCACATAGGCGGGATCGTCGGGCATCGCGGCGTTGGCTTTGGCGCAGAGCGTTCTGGCCCGCATCATCTCTTCCACGGCCTCTTTGAAATAGGACTCCCTGGTATCCGTCGGCCCGCCCCGATCCATCAGTTCGTATACATACCCCTTTGCGTAATCCATCGGTTTTTCCTCACAGCAGGCCGTTTGCAGAAAGCCAGCGCTGTACGGCACTTTTTGCATCGGCCGCGCTGCTTCCTGTGATGGCCAGGCCGCTCTTCACAGTCGCAGCGGGGCAAGTGCGTTTGATGTCGCGCTCGCTGCTGCCCATGCCGCTGCCCTCGTTGGTGCAGAGCGGCAGGATGGTTTTGCCGGAGAAATCGTAATGCTCAAGGAAGGTGAAGACGGCCATCGGCATGGTGCCCCAGTAGTTCGGATAGGCAAGAACGATGGTGTCATACCCATCGATGGAGTCCGGCATGGAAACAAGCTCCGGCCGTGCCTTTGCCCGCAGATCCTTTTTTGCCTCTTCGATGCAGGTCATGTAGACCGGCGAGTAAGGATTCTTCATCTCAATTTTGAAGCTGTCCGCCGGGAGCAGCTCTTTCATGATGCTGCAGACGATTTCCGTATTGCCAACTTTCACATAGCGCATCGCGCCGCCGAAGTAGTTCTCATCCGCTCTGGAATAGAAAGCGATCAAAGTTTTGGCCATTATTTATTCCTCCTGTTTTTTGTTCTGACTCCATTATACGCATTAACTATTGCATTGTCTAATCGAAATGCTGTATAATCAATTGAATTCTTAAATAATAGGAGCAAACGATGACCACGAAGCAGATTGACTACTGTATTGAGCTTGCCCATACCCTGAACTTCAGCCGGGCAGCGGAGAATATGTTTGTCAGCCAGCCGACTCTGACCTATCAGATCAAGCTGCTGGAAGAAGAGGTCCGCTTCCCGATCTTTGAACGCAGCGGGAAAGGCGCGGCGCTGACGCCTGCGGGAGCGCAGTTCGTCTCTTTCCTGGCCGGATTGCGGGAGGATCTGAAACGCGCCATCGAGCAGGGGCAGAATTTCAGTGCAACCTATCGGGACAGCATCTCCATCAGTCTCATGGTCCGGCAGGCCGTATGCTTTCTCCCGGAGGCCATACGGCTTTTTGCGGAAACAAACGGCGACGTCCAGATCACGCCTGTATTCCAATACGAAAACGGAGTCGAAACCTTTCTGCGAAATGAAGTCGATATCCTGTTTGCACTGAAGGAGCAGACAAAACAGATTCCCGGGATTACCGTCCACGAGCTGTTTGAAAGCCGCGTCTATCTGATTGCAGACAGAGCAGATCCGCTCGCCGGGAAGAATATCATTCAGGAAGAGGATCTCTACGGACGCACACTGATGGTCGGCGGCGGTTCTCCTCCGGCACTGAAAGCTGTCCAAAACCGGCTTATCAATTCCGGAAAGATCCGATATTTCAACAGCCCGGATCACGACACAACCCTCACAAATGTTGCCGCCGGAAAAGGGATCTGTCTGGCTCCCGGTTTTCTGAACGACCACAGCGGTCAGTTTGCCTGGATCCCCTATGACTGCAAAGAGACCTTTTCCTGCGTTCTGTGTACTCATAAAGCGGATAAGCGGCCAAGCGTATCGGCTTTTATTGATATTCTGAACGGTCTGTATCGGGAAGCGGTGGCATTTCCTCTGTAACACTTGATAAAAAAGTAAGGTTGCTCCTGTGGGACTCGAACCCGCATATCCTCAGCGGATACCAGGTCCTTAGCCTGGCGCGTCTTCCGGTTCCGCCACTCATGCATACTTGGTGGAGTGAGAGCGGCTTGAACGCTCAAACGCATTTCTGCGTTGGCTCCTTAGCGGAGAGGTTCCTTACCGGTCAGGATATCACTCCGTATTGATGGCGCTGGGAGGAGGTGTCGATCCCCACGGCGTTGCCGCCACCCACGGCTTTCAAAGCCGGTCCCGGGAGTATCCGAGATCGGCCTTGAAACGCTGAACGGTGCAAGAGAGTGTCGGTATTGCAATGATTACCTGTTAAACAGGGCAGACAGTGTATCGGCATGTTCCCGGAACACCTTCAGCACATATTTGTCCCAGTGCCGGGCGTCGGCGCTGCTGCTGCCGAAGACGTAGTCTTCCTGCCCGTAGTCCATCACGTCGAAGCCGGGGATGGCCTTGGCTGCACCGGACGTGCGATAGGCGGCCGCTCCGGAAAGCGTCATGATCAAGGCACCGTCATCATCAATGCTGACCCAGCCGGTGAGGTCCGTGCCATTTGCTTCTGCTGCAGTACCGTTGGAGGTTTGGCCGGCGGCGGCTGCCCTGGCAATCTCGACAGCGCCGTCCACATGCTCGCCGTACATGGTATCTACGCAGAGCGCGAAGGAATCTCCGAAGATCTCAGAGGGGACATGGCCGCCGTTCCACTGCCACTCGATCTCTGCGTCCGTACCGGCATTCAGCCAGGCGATCTGGATATTGAGGGAATTGAGCATGGAGATGTCGCCTTCGGAGGCGCCCATCAGGATACGTGCCCAGGTCGGGCCGTCTGTTCCCTCTGCGCCTATATAATTGAGGGGATCGTACAGCTCAGCAATGTTGTTACCGTAGATGTCGCCGGATTCAATCTCGGCAATGTCAGCTTCATAGGCAGCCAGCATCTCGTCAAAGGAGCTGTAGTTTGCGCTGTCCGTGCCGGTGCCGGCCGACTGGGTCGTGCCCGCGTCTGGCGTGCCGACCTCCTGCGTCATACCGCCGCCCATATCGGGAGGTCCGCCTGCAGAATCTCTGCCGGGGCCTGCTCCGTCAGGAGGACTGCCGGAGGGAGGACCACCTGTGTGATTTCTGCCGGGGCCGCCCGGCATACCGCCCATACTGCTTCCGCTGCCGGTACTGCCTTTTGCATACCAGCCGTTGAGGAAAGCTTCAGCGCGGTCGGCCTCCGTCATGGCCGCAACTTCGCTGTCGGTGAGCGCATTGCCGTCCGCATCAAACCAGGTCCAGTCCTCCGCACAGGCCAGACGGGCGATGTAGTCCTGCAGGCTCTGCTCAAACTCAGCCAGATACAGATCCAGATAGCTGCCGTAATAACCGTTGGTATCGGCATGCCCGTCTGCGTCATATTCGATCGTCAGTGCCACGGTACTGGTAAGTGCTCCGTCACCGTCAAGATCAAAGCCAACGTCCGCTTCGTTAACAGTCAGGCCTTTGGCGTTGATATATTCCATGTACTCCGCAGCCAGATACTCCGCCAACTGTTTCTGGAAGTCAGTATTGAAGCTGTAGGTGCTGTCAAGATAGTACTCAAAAGCAAGCGTCATGTCTGCCTCGGCCAGCGAGGTGATGGCGCTGTAGGCCATGCAGCCCCAGAGACCGTCAGAGAGTTCCACTTCTTCGCCGTTCACTGTGACCGTGGTGCTATAGCTTCCGTCGTCATTTTTGTAGACGCCAACCGCTCCGGCTGCAATCTCATAATCGTAAAAGTCC
>JAILFJ010000113.1 GCA_024697625.1 Oscillospiraceae bacterium | reverse complement strand
GGAGGTCTGCGTTCTACAATTGTAGCAGTCTGACGAGCGTAGTAATCCCGGACGGTGTGACGAGCATCGGGGAAGATGCGTTCTATGGTTGCAGGAGTCTTACGAGCGTGACGATCGGGAATAATGTTACGAGCATCGGGGGGGCTGCGTTCTACAATTGCAGCAGTCTTACAAGCGTGACGATCGGGAACAATGTGACGAGCATCGAGGGGTCTGCGTTCTACAATTGTAGCAGTCTGACGAGCGTAGTAATCCCGGACGGTGTGACGAGCATCGGGGAAGATGCGTTCTATGGTTGCAGGAGTCTTACGAGCGTGACGATCTCGGACAGTGTGACGAGCATCGGGTGGTTTGCGTTCTATGGCTGCAGCAGTCTGCAAACAGCAGGTCCTCTTGGAAGCGGATGTAACATCGAATATGGATGGACAGAAGCAATACCATCATATGCTTTCTATGAGTGCAACAGTCTGGCGAGCGTTGTGATTGGAAACGGTGTGACGAGCATCGGGGGGTCTGCGTTTTCAGGTTGCAGCAGTCTTACGAGCGTGACGATCCCGGACAGTGTGACGAGCATCGGGGATTATGCGTTCTACAATTGCACACAGATGGCTCTGGATATTAGCAATCTCCAAGGCCTGCAGAGCATAGGATCCGATGCTTTCTATAACTGCAACAACCTCACAGGAAAACTCGTGCTGTTGGAGGGGATAACCCAGATCGGCAGCGGCACATTCTACAACTGTTCCAAACTGGAGAGTGTGGCGATCCCCAAAACGGTGACATCAATTGAGGTCAATGCTTTCTATGGCTGTACCGGGCTTAAAACAGTATACTATTCAGGAACTGTTCAGCGGTGGAGCACAATCAGCATCGAAAATGGAAATGATGCAATTCTGGATGCTGAATTTATTGCGAACTACCACATCCATCAGATTGAAATACGAAACAAGAAAGATGCCACCTGTACAGAGGACGGTTATACCGGCGACCGGGTATGTGTGCTGTGCAATGAGGTGGTAGAAAAGGGAAGCGTGATTCCGAAGCACCATACGCCGGAACTGCGAAACGCGAAAAAAGCCACAATCTACGAGGACGGCTATACCGGTGACGAGGTCTGCCGGGTCTGTGGCAAGACAGTCAGCATGGGAAAAGTGATCCCCAGGATCGCGATACAGAACGGCGGAACCGTCCTGGCCGATGCCGGCACGGCGGTTCGTCTTGATGCCTCTTCCGTCGGGAGATCCCTCAGCTGGACGATAACGGCTGGCTCGGCTTCCGCGACGGTGAATAACTCCGGCGTCCTGACCCCGAAGGCCGTGACTGCAGAGGCGAGAGTCACCGTTGTGGCAGCGAAAACAGATCTGCAGGACGGCAAGGAGTTCCGTGTGGTGATTGAACCTGCCGGGCTCGAGAGCCTGATGATTCCGACAGATGTCGACCGGGTCGCACCGGGAGCATTTGCAGGATCGGAGAGTCTGAAGACCGTACAGATCCCGGATACGGTGACGGAGATCGGAAACGGGGCCTTCGCCAACTGCCCCAAACTCTCGGTCTACGCAAATCCGGGCACTGAAGGCGAACGGTTTGCGCTGGCCAACGGTATCCCGGTTGTGGAGTACCCGGACGGCAGGTTTGCCCTGGAGACGGAATATTTGCTGCTGAAGGTCGGACAGAGCGCCCAGATGAACTTCCGGAATGGAAAGGAAGACTGGAAAAATATAACAGAATGGAGCTCCAGCAATCCGGGCACGGCCTCCGTTGACCGGAAGGGCCAGGTAAAAGCGCTGAAAGCCGGAACGGCCTATATCCGTGCGGCAATCAATGAGGGCGGAACGGTGTATACCGCGGAATGCCGCATCGACGTCCTGGATGAGAAAAAACAGGGCGGAACTCCGATTGAGGCCAGCCTGCCGGTCACGAAGATTACCACCGAACTGCTGAAGACAGACTATGCCCGCATCCCGGTGATCCTGACCCTGAAGCAGAACAGCATGAATCCCGCCGATGTGAAGCTCTCGGACGAAACGGTTCTGGAAGATACCGGCGTGATGATTGAGGAAGCAACCTTTATTGGCGGCGGGAAAGCGGATATCCGGAAAGCCTTCGGTCTTCGTGTTGCGGATGACCGGAACCTGGAGCTGGTCCCGATCATCAACGTGAAGGATCCTGCCGCGGTGAAGGCGGTGGCGGGGAGCTACAAATCCGCCATCCATCTGAAGCTCAGTAACGGCACAGAGACGGATACCACTGTTGTGACCGTAACGGTCAAGAAGTCCCAGCCTAAGCTGACGGCGAAGCCTGTGACCGTGAACAGCTTCATCACCGGCCAGACCGTTCCCGTGGAGATCACAGGCGGCAGGGTAGACTCTGTGAAAGCGCAGGATCTCGGCTTTGCGACCCTGAATTCGGATCTGACGGTCACGGTCAAGCCCGGCTATACAAAGAACGCGTCGAAGACGGTCACGCTGAGCGTCCAGCCGGACGACTGGGCCGTGGCGACCACGCTGAAGATCACGGTGAAGAACCAGTACAAGGCTCCGAAGGTTGTTCTGAAGCCGGCTTCGGTCACCGTAAACAAATCTCTGGGCGACACGGCCGCGGCTGCTGTTACGGTGACGCCGCTGGAGGGGATGAACCATACGATCAGCGCCTCCGGCGTGTCCGGGCTGAAGGCATGGTATGACGACAGCACGGAATCCGTCATGGTCAGCGCAGGTACTGCTGCAGCAGAAAAGACGGCGTATAAGGTACCCGTCAAGGCGGACGGAAAGGCCGTGGCCTACCTGAGCGTGAAGGTCGTGGACGCGAGCGCCGGCATCACAGCTAAGGTCAGCGGCGCCATCGACCCGGCGGTGAAGAACAGCCCCGCTGTCATCACCGTGACCGGAAAGAACTATAACGCGGCGTCCGGAACCTATCAGGTGGAGATCCGGCAGAACGGAAAGAAAGTGAGTTCCGACCTCTTCAGAATCTCCCAGAACGGGAACATCATCCGCATCACCGCCGGCGCGAAGACTCCTGCGGACGGGAAGTATACCGCGACGGTGAGCTGTGAGATTGGCTCGGCGAAGGAGGTAAGCTTCACGGTAAAGACCTCAAAGAAGGTGCCTGCCATGACCGCGACCCTGAAGGCGGAAGGCAGCATCGACATTCTGCGGGGCACGGGCAGGATCCTCATCACACCGACCATCAAGAACAGGTATGACTATGACGAGAATAAGCTCGGCCTGAATCTGCCGAAAGGGCTGACCTGGGAGTATAAGAACGGCAGGTTCATCGTCACGGCCATTCCCGGGGCGAACATCAACCCGGCCGTGAAGACGGCAACCCTGACCCTGGACGGCAAGACGATCTCGAAGGCAGTGAACCTGACGCTGAAGCAGAGCAAGGCCACCGTAACGCAGAGCACCAAGGCGGTCACGCTCTCGAAGCAGGACCGCTATGACAGACAGAGCGTGATCCTCAGCCTCAGCGACAGCACGCTGCAGGGGATCCGGGATGTGACGCTCACCGGCGGAAACGGCGTTCTGAAGCTGACGCCGCTCGGCAACGGCGAGTATGCGATCGGATACACAAACAGCAAACTGCCTGCAGACATTGCGAAGCTGAAGAGCACTACCGTGAAGCTGAACGTCTTCCTCCAAGGCAACGGCGGAGCAAAGGCGGACGCCACGCTCAGTGTGAAGGTGACCTTCGCATAACAGTTTCTTCTCCGGAGAGGAGTACGTACTACATCTAATAAGACCCCGCGGCATGGCCTGCTGACTCATCAAAGTCTACAGGTTCTGCCGCGGGGTTTGAACAATATGGCAACAGTTCAGCCAAAAGAGATTGCTCTGGCCTGAGTCTCCGGCATGTTCGCTGCTCGGAGGCACTCGTAAATCTCCTGGGACCATCTCTCTTCACCTTCCGCACGGCATACTGCAAGGCCTTCCTCTCTCAGATCTCTTTCCCAGAGTTTCATGAAGTCTTCTACAAAAACTTCAGACATGATTTCTGCAGCCACCTTTCGGGCAAGGTACTCGTTCAAAACATTACGACTTTTGCAAATCCGGATCGTCTCTTCAATTGCTTTCCGTGTTCTGCCGTTCCGCTTCACCATCGCGGGTACGGCGGAGCACCTCCTTCCCGATAGCTGGCAGCCGGGCAGATTTAAAAATCGGCTTACCTATTTTCTGTATTCGCTCAGCAGCCTATCTGCTTTCACAAGATATTCATATCCGGTCGGGTTTGCCCTCCGGATAACTCTGAGCAACTGTATATCCGGCTGCTCAAGTTTTTCTTTTCCATACTCTTTCGGATCTGAAGCCCGTTCAAACCGCGTACCGGTCAGAAGACAGGCTGCCATGTAGAGGACCTTTGGAGCTATTTGGGCTGCCTGCTCCATGCTGAACCCGGGTGCATAAATGTGTTGGACAATATCCCTTGACCCTTTCAGGTAGCTTGGAAAATCGCCTTCGTTCACCTTTCCTCTTGACCCAATACACAAGGCCGCCTGAATAGTATCCTGCAGAGCATCAGCTGGTTTTATATCCTTCTCCCGATATCCTATCTCGGTTTCTGAAATGGTAAAATAAGTTCTGCTAACGCAATCAAAGTCGGTAAACTCATCGATCAGTGAACACACGTCAAAGAACTGCTTCATAACTTCCAGATCCTTCTCCTGCCTGAGCGGGATGCCTGTGGTGTAGGGCGCAAATGCAGTCAGTTTATCCCCCAGCACGCAGTCGACGGATGGAACCATCACTGAAAGATTACTTCCTTGTGTCAGAAGCAGGTCGTTGGCAATTTCCTTCCTGATTATCTGTTCGTAGTGATTCTCCTCAAACAGAATATCCAGCAGGATATAGAACGGCTCTCCTCCGTGCATTGGCGAATCATAGTAGAATTTGAAATGCCGTTTTTCAATTCTTCCCCGTTTCTTCCGGGCCTGTTCTCCTCCGCTCCTAAAGGGGAAGATGATCGATGCCTTCCGGATGTACTCATCGACATCCGTTCCCGGCTTGACAACAATATCAATGTCGGTAGATAACCGCATCGGTTTCGATAACAGAAGCATCAAACTGGAGCCGCCTTTGAACGTGAAATCCATTCCAACCTGTGCCAGAGCTTCGAGAAGTCCAAAAGCAAATAGAGTACGCTCAATCAGTATTGGATCCCTGCTTCTGCTTCCACGTAACTGCCGGATATGGTCTTCACTGTAGTTCTCTTTTGTAATCATCGCTTAAGCTCCTGCTTTCTGTAAGCCGTGTGTCTCCAGAAAGGTTTCAAACTTTCTTTCAGCACCTTTTCGTTTGGCATACCGAACCATAGCGGCAAAATCTATATAGTATTGCTCGAAAGATTCATTGAAGATATTCTTGTATTCCCCAGAAAGAACCACGCTGCTGAGCAGCTTATCAACTGCCACATCGACAAGAATCTTCTCCAATCTCGAATGCCATGGTGTATCCTGGCTTTTCGGTGATTCGGAAGGAAGTCTTCCGACTACAATCTCATCATCCACCAGATAACGGTAGTATTCCTTTACAGAGGGCTTAAGCATAACCTTCCCGGGATAGGAGCGTTTAAGCGTATCAAACACGAAATCAATCAGTTCATTCTCCACATACACAAAAACTGTGTTATGTGCAATCTGATGGTTCACAAAATCGTTCAGCTGGGTCAGTTCGAATATCTGGAACACTGGGTCAACATACTCTTTCTGAATCAACTCCGCCACTTCTTCTGAGATTTCAGAATAGTTGTGATGGTATATCCTTTTTTCTCCAGAAGCTGTGTACTGATTCCAGCCTATGCGCCGAATTTTCTTATCAGATTGTAGTTTCCGCAGTGAATAAACTGCAGCTTCATCTGAATGATCCGGATGCTCTTCCTTGAAAGCTTTCACGAAATCGTTTCTCGAAAAAGTCCCGAGCATGTTTAGTGAGGCTGGCACTCGATATTCCCTTACCATCACGAATCCCTCCCTATAGGAACGCCATTTTCGCAGTAAATTTATTTTACATCTAATTTGGCGTAATTCACTATAGCTGATTTGCCTTGGATAGTCAACGCTGAATTAGCAGTATTTTTAATTTACTGCGAATTTGGTGCTGTATCAGATCTCTTTCCCAGAGCTTCATGGAATCTTCTACTTCAAAACTTCAGACATGATTTCCGCAGCCTCCTATTCGGGCAAGGTATTCGTTCAGAACCTTCCGGCTGCGGCTATCGGCTGAGGATGTCGTAGTTCACCGTCTTGTAAAACCCGTCGTAGATGGCGGTGAAGCTGCCGCGGCAGACGCTCATCAGGTACATGAGCTTGGTGACCGTGGCCTCCAGGGTCATATCGTAGGCCTCCATCAGGTGGAAGTCCTCCTTGATGCGCTGCCCGACCTCGTAGACCTCCATGTTGCTGCCTTCGTTGGCCACCTGTGTCGCCATAACGACAAGCTTGCCCGTTGAGATCCACTTTTCCATCTGCTCATAAAAGGTATCCAGCAGCGACTGCGGAATCCCGCCGACACCGAAGCTCTCAATCACGATGCAGTCGTAATTCTGGAAAAGATACTCCAGCAGCTCCGGCTTCGTCCCCGGAATCAGCTTCAGGATCACGATGCTGTCGTTCAGGTGATAGCAGAAGCGGACGGGCTCCTGATACACCTGCTGCGGGATAAAGCGGATGATCTTTCGTTCCTGGATGACTGCGAGCACGGGGAAGTTGACGCTGCTGAAAGCATTGTAGCTGTGGGCGTAGGTCTTCTTCGCCCGCGTACCGGCGATCACATTGCCGTTGAAGATCAGTACGACACCCTGCGACAGCGGATCCCCGGCATAGCGGATGCTGTCGATCAGGTTCTGACGCGCATCGGTGTTCTCTTCACTGATGGGCTTCTGGGAACCTGTGACCACGATCGGCTTGTTGGAGTTCTGGATCATATAGGAGAGAGCGGCGCTGGTATAGGCCATGGTATCCGTGCCGTGACAGATCACAAAGCCGTCGTAGTAAAGGTACTTGCATTCCACCGCGGCGACGATCTCGTCCCAGACTTTCGGAGTCATGTTTGTGCTGTCAATGTTGCAGACCTGAATGGCTTCAATCTCATATTCCTCCTGCAGTTCCGGAACGTAGGAGAGCAGCTGAGCGCCGTCCAGGTCCGGGCGCAGACCGTGGGCCGAGAGCTGCGAGGCGATCGTCCCGCCCGTCGCGACGAGCAGAATTCTGCGTTTGATAGGCATGATACAGTCCTTTCATACATCAAGCTGTGAAGGTCCTTCCGGACAGCCGGCAGGATGCGCTTCTGAGACCTGCAACCCGGCAGCTGACCGCTCCCTATCTTAACACATTCCGCCGTCGCGCACAAGGCGGAGCTTGCAGCCGCACAGGGGACGGAACCGGCTCCTGTCTGATGAACTGCCGGATGGGATGCTGAAGATCATCGTCATGAGGACCGCTCGTGACTTTTTTGCTACCGCTTAAGCCGATTCCGTTGACTTTCGCCCTGTTTTTGCTATATTCAGAATGGTATTTCAGTATATGGCTGTATAAGAGTCAGAAACCGACGGAGAACGGCATGGACAAAAGGGAGAATAACGAAGCAATCATCCGATGCGCGTGTCCCCTCTTCGCGTGCCGGATCTGCAGGACAAAGACCGGGTGGCCGCATCAGCTCTGGTGCGAAATCAGCGGCGTGACGGAACCCGGATGTACGGACTGCCGTTATCACAATCCGGAAAAGAGCGCCTGCGCACATCCCGCACGAAAGGCAGTGCATCACCGATGAGACAAATCAACATCCGCTTCGAATGCGATCCGTCTCTCGACTCCATCGAGATTCTGATCCAGGCCCCGGAACAGGACGAAGCTGTGACGGCGCTGATGGAACAGATTTCCGGACGGCCGCAGGATACGATCACCGTCTTTGACGGCAAAGGCGGCATACGGACAATCCCGACAGATGAGATCGTCCTCGCCTCCACAGACGGTAAACTTGTAAACCTCATCACGGAAGACGGCATCTGGCATGTGCGCCGGACGCTGCAGAGCCTGGAGGACGCGCTGGACGGGCGGCGGTTCATCCGCATCTCGCGGTATGAGCTGGTCAACCTCGGTAAGGTCCGGCGTTATGACTTCACCGTTGCCGGGACGCTCCGCCTGGAGCTTGCGGGAGGCATGGAGACCTGGGCCGCGCGGCGATGTATCCCGGAGATCCGCAGGCGTCTGCAGGGAAGGAGGGATGAGCGGTGAAGAAGAAACTGATGATCCGCTCCGCAATCGGTTTTGTGATCGGCATGGTTCTGGTTGTGCTCATCCCCGCGATTTTTAACCGTGGGAGCGACGGAACGGTACATATCTGCAGCGATACCCTGATCGCACGTGCCGGGAGCCCGACAGCCGCGCTGCTGGTGTCGCTTCTGCTGTACGGACTGTACGGCGCCTGCTGCATGGCCGGCACGGTGCTTTATGAGATTGAGAGCTGGTCCCTGGCGCGGGCAACCGCGGTGCATTATCTCGGTGTGATGCTGGGCTATGTGATCGCCGACCTTGCGCTGGGATGGAGGATGCCGCTGAAGGAGCTTCTGCTGATCGAGACCTTCATGACGGTGAGCTTTTTCCTGATCTGGCTGATCCTGTATCTACGGTACAGGGCAATGGTAAAAGACCTGAACACGATGCAGAAGGATTATAACAAACGACATACGGAAGGAGCAGAGGAAACATGAAAAAACGCATTCTCGCCTTTGTCATGGCAGTGATTCTCTGTGTGGGCCTGCTGCCGGTGGGCGTCATGGCGGAGGAATTCAACGGCGAAGAGGTTGACGTTGAAGCGGCCTCCGTCGGGGGACTCGCTCAAGAGGGGGATGAGCTGTACCCCGAGGACCCCGATGAGGAAGAGGAACCGGAAGAGCCGGAGGAGCCAGAGGATCTGGGCGCCGGTCCCGCGTTCAACCCCTATATCTTCGATCAGGGTGGCGACACGGTCTCCGTCCAGCTTCAGCCTGAGCTGATGGACCCCGCGGCGGAGGAGGAAGAGGAGATGGCCGCGCCCGCGGAGGACGATGCCGATGCCGAACTGCCTCCTGCCGAGCCAGAGGAGACGCTCCCGGAGGAGCCCGCTCCGGACGAGGAAATCGGGGCAGAGGAGGAAGAAACGCCTGCAGAGGAGGCTTCCGATGAGGCAGACGCAGCAGAGGACTGCGAAGCTCTCGAAGATGAGGAGGAAGTTCATTCCGCCGAATCAGTCTCACCTTATGCTGAGGCCCCCGTGCTCCTGAGCGCCGAACTCAACGCCAACATGACCGCTGTCACGGTTCAGTTTACAACAGCTGTCGTGAATGCGGACTGCTATTCCGTGGATTTGCTCTCTATGGACTGGAAGGGAGCTGTCATCATCGATGGCCTGCATTATCAGCGGAAGTCGGATCCGATTACGATCCCGTATGAAAATGCGAATGTGACACGTTCCGCGGACGGAAGCATCGATACGGTCCTCCTGACCGCTCCGGTTCTTGCCGAGCTGCAAGACGGAGAGACCGTCTATGTCTCGGTAATGACGGAAAAGGAGAGCGTCTTTTCCGACCGCAGCAACCTGAAGGAAATCAACGTGGGCGGCCCCACAGAGGCGCAGCTGAAAGCGCTGACACCGAAGAACTTTGCCGCCGAACCGGCCTCTTCGAACAGTACCGTCTTTTTTGTCAATCTCAGCTGGGATGCCCAGTCGGGGGTCGGCAGCTATATGATCGAGGACGTTCTGATTAACGGAACGATCGGGCTGAATCATTACGAAGGGAGTCCGAAGCAGCTTATAAACGCCACTTCCGAGCCCGGAAATCCGTTTATCGGACAGTATTCCACCCAGGACGGCAGGAGCTTCTTCAAAAACTATGGCATTCCTGTACTGCAGGCGGGCGAAGAACAGCTCTACGAACCGGGAAACGGCCATACCTATGCCAGAGGAGTTCAGTCTGGTGACCGTGTGACCGTTGTCATGCGCGCTGAGGTCAGGGTCGGAAACCGCGGCTATATGACTCCCGCAGCCAACGCAACGGCGTTCTATCAGGTCGTTTCCGTGCCGGAAACCTCCATCGATAGCGGGACCGTCATCCAGAGCGCGAAGCACGACCTTCAGACAAATACGACCACGGTGGTCTTCAAGACCAATGATACCGCATCTCAGTATTATGAGCTGTACGGGCTGACCGAGGACAACCTGGGTGATCGCAGCATGGGCCAGTTCAACATCACAGGCACGCTGTATCAGACGCGGGCAATCGATTCGCTCAGCCGTGATCAGAGCGGCACCGTCAGTGTGAGCGGAGACGGCAAGACCGTTACCATCACGGACCGGAATGTCTATTTCGGTGAGAACACCCCCTTCCAGAAGGGTGATGTCGTTTACTTCGCCGTCCAGACAGAGAAGGGCATGGACAACAACAGCATCAGCAGGCCCTATAAGGTGGTCATCGGCGATGAGGACCCGACAGAGGTCGTCACAATGACAGCCGAAAACACCCAGATCAGACTGGAAAATGAGACCCTGACCTACACCGGGAGAGAGATCAGACCCGCTGTCGAGGCCGTCATCTGCAACGGCAGGGAGCTGAAGCCCGATCAGGACTACAGCATACGGTACGAGAACAACATCAGGGCAGGCTCCGGCGCAAAGGTCATCGCCGAAGGCAAGGGAAGATACAAAGGCTCGGTGGAGCAGCCCTTCGCCATCGGGCAGGTCTCCATGGGCAGTGAGAACGCCAACATCACCTCCGTACTGCCCCAGTCGGCCTACAGATACACCGGCGAGGAGGTCACGCCGAAGCCCGATGTGCGGTGGAACGGCAATCCGCTGACCCAGGGGCAGGACTACTCTCTGAGCTATAAGAACAACATAAAGATCACAACGTCGGAGATGCCGGCCTACGTCATCATCGACGGTATCGGAAACTTCAACGGCACACGGATGCTGCCCTTTGATATTCAGCAGTTCAACCTGCTGCAGTTCGATACGCTGGGCGGCAGCATGATTCCGGATCAGGAGGTCGCGCCCGGCGAGAAGCCGGCGAAGCCGGCGGATCCCTCAAAGTCAGGATCGATCTTCTTCGCGTGGTACAAGGATAAGGATTATACGCAGGGCTTCGACTTCAACGAGACCCTCGCAAACGCTACCACGGTTTATGCCCGGTATGTTCCGGAGACCGTCAGCTTCGATCGGGATTATGTTCTTCTTGAGCTCCGAAGCGGGGATTACAATACCACCAAGCCGCTGGACAGCGTGAACCTCAGCACCAACCTGCCCGCTGATCTGCAGGAAATGATGGATTGGTCCACCGAGAAAAAGGATACCGTCGTCAAGGTTGTAAACGGCAAGGTCACGGCAGTCAGTCCCGGTACGGACTTTGTGGTGGCAACGCTGCCTGTAGGAAGCGCCGGCCTCAGCGTCGCGGCCCGCTGCCGGGTGGACGTTTACGATAAATCCTTTGCAGAGCAGGATGCCAACATGACCGCGGTTCTGCCGGTCACAAAGGTGACATCGGAGATCTACCGGACGGACTATACCCGGGTAGAGGTCATACTGAAGCTGCAACAGAACCTGGAGAAAGTTCTTCCCACAGATAATTCGGAAGCAAATGATGATGATCCGTGGGAGGTCTACAGCCACGGTGTTGCGATTATGAGTGCGGAGTTTGAGGAAGACAGTGAGATCGGCAAGGCCTTCCGGCCCTACCCGGTCGACGACCGCACCCTGGAGCTCCGTCCCCTGATCGACTTCAACGAACCGGGATATGAGAAGGCGGTAAAGGACCTGAAGGGCAGCTACAAGGGTAAAATCAATCTGTATCTCAGCAACGGGTTAACGGTGACAACGCCGGAGCTTACGGTGACGGTGAAAAAGAGCCTGCCGAAGCTGAAGGCAGAGACGGTCAAGGTCAACGGTTTCATCGCCGGCCAGACGGTGCCTGTCGTCATCACGGGCGGCAGCATTGTCACCCCTGTGGAAGAGAAGCTTTTTGCAGTAAAGGGTGTCAACTTCGCAAAGCTGAATGCCGACCTGACCGTGACGGTCCTGGACGGTGTGACAAAGGGCGGTTCCGCGGCGGTCGAACTGAAAAACTGTGAACTGGCCGACTGGGCTGTCCCGGCAAATGTGAAGATCACGGTCAACAACAGTTACAAGGCGCCGAAGGTCACGGTGAAGCCCGGTTCCCTGACGCTGAACGCGGGTGTGACGGACAGAGCCTTCGCGGCGGTAACGGTGACGCCGCTCGACGGTATGCGGCATCAGATCACGGTCGGGAACGATGCCGGACTTGCGACGGAATACGATCCCGCCACCGGCCTCATCAGCGTCGCCCGCGGGAGAGCCGCTGTCCAGAACAAGCAGTATTCCGTCACGGTGTTCGCGGACGGAAAGCCTGTCGCCGCACTGAAGGTGAAGGTCGCACAGGTCCCGAGCGCCAAGATCAAGCTCACAGTGAAAGCCGCGGGCGCGATCGACACCGGCATAGCCGGCAGCCCGGTAACGCTGACGGTCACCGGCCAGAACTATAACGCCGCGGCCGGAGGGTATGATGTCATTCTTGTCAGACAGCAGGGGACCAAGGGCGCCGAGGAAGGTGTGACGGATCTCTTTACGGTCACGAAGAACGCCAATGTCATCACCTTCTGTGAGAAAAACAAGGGTTCGCTGAACGGATTCATCAAGGGCTGGACCTATTCGGCGAAGGTGATACCGGGAAATGCCGACCTTCCGACTCCAAAAGCCGTGAAGTTCAGCGTGAAGCAGTCGGCAAAGACCCAGGAGAGCATCACCCTGAAAGCCACGGGCAGCATCGACGTCCTGCGGCCGGGAACCAGGGCGGTAATTACCCCGACGGTGAAGAACATCTACGGCTATGTCCTGACGAAGGATATGCTGACCTATGACAAAAACCTCTTTGGCTGCGAACTGGTGGACGGCACATTTGTTATCACCGCCAAGGACGCCAAAGACGGCGCGGTGATCAATCCCAAAGTCGCCCAGACAGTCAGCCTGAAGATCGGAAACACTTCGTCCAAGGCGGTCAAGCTGCCGCTCAAGATGGGCTCCGCGACGATCAACCAGAGCGTAAAGACGGTCACGCTTTCCAAGGTCGACCGCTTTGACCGGCAGACCGTGAAGCTGAGCCTGACCGACAGCACACTGTATGACATCAGCCTTGCCGATGTCAGTTTCGCCGGAACCAGCGCCGGTCTGGAGGTGAAGCCCCTCGGCAACGGTGAGTTTGCCGTCGGATATGCGAACAACACGCTTCCGGGCAGCTTTAAGAACGGAACGGCAAAGCTGAACGTGACACTGCTCGGCAACGGCACCGGAAAAGCAAACAAAACCATCTCTGTGAGCGTGAAGTTCGCGTAAGCGGCGGAAAAAGCGCATAAGTCAGGCAGGAACGGGGCCGAAAGGCACCGTTCCTGCCGCAGTCATACGTGAGGCCGACATGTCATGAGGAAGAGGGCGGACCGAAAGGCGGACAAATGACAGAGAAAGATCTTCGAAAAAACAGGAGCGGCAGCAGGCTTCTCATAGCTCTGCTCTGCATCCTGGCGGTTATGGCTGCGGCGGTGCTGGTTCGCACACCCTCCGCCCGTGTGCAGGAGGAATCGAAGGAGCGCGTCGATGCGTATACCGATCGGAAGGGTCTCCCGTATTTCAAGGACATGGACTCCTACTATCACGTGCGGCTGGTGCGGAATTACCTGAACGGAGGCAGTCTGGGGGACAGCGTGTCAGAGGACGGAGAGCCCTGGGACAGCCTGCGCTTCTGGCCGGACGGACTGAGCGCGGACTATACCCCGGGGATCGTATACCTCACCGTCTGGGCCTCGAGCCTCACCGGAGCGGAGCCGGAGAAGACGGAGTTCTGTCTTGCCGCCTGCAGCTCCGCATTCGCCGCGCTGATCGCTTTTCTGATCGGCTGCCGCCTGGGCGGGATACCCGGAGGCCTCACAGCAGGGCTGCTGGCGGGCTGCGGTCCGGTCTATGCCGTTCGTACCGCCTTCGGCCGCTTCGATACCGATCTCTTTGTCGTGCCGATGGAGCTGCTGCTGATTCTGTTCCTGACGGAGTGTTTCCGCGCGGGGAAGCGTTGGCGGCGAATTGTCTGCGCCGCCTGCTTCGCCCTGACGGCGATGCTCTTCGGCCGTTGCTGGCAGGCAAACTACGCCGTCCTCTTTGCCGGACTGACGCTGGCGGGCGCTCTGCTGTTTGTCCTGATCCCAAATGCCGGTCGGGAGAAGGCGGGGAACCTGAGAAGACAGGCGGGACGTTTTGCCATGGGGACGGAATGGAAGGCGCTTCTGGTCTGCGGCGGTCTCACGGTTCTGGCGCTTCTGGTGTCAGAGGGGCCTTCCCTGTTTCGTGGTCTGCTTTCCGCCCTCTCCCTGTCCACATCCTCCGGAGTCGGCGAGGGCGTTCTGCCCAATCTGTTCTCCTCTGTATCGGAGCTGAACAGGGCATACCTGTTCCCGGATCACCCGCTGCAGTTCTTCCTGGGCTATGTGAAGGGGTCGGCGACGGCGGCGGTCAACGGCGTGGGCGGCGGCGCGGCCTTTCTGCTGAGCCTGGCCGGGCTGGTCCTGCTGTTCCTGAGGGGATACACAGAACGGGGGGCGGAGTCTGTGCGCCCGGACCGGCGCGCGTGCGCGCTGTACTGTTGTGTGCTTGGGGCCTGGCTTGCGGCGGGACTGTATCTGACCCGAATCGGAGTCCGCTTTGTGGAGCATCTGTCGATTCCGGTCAGCCTGCTGGCCGGGGCCTTTGTCGGACAGAGCTTCCTGCGCGGGAACTGGAAGCAGAAAGCCGATCTGTCCCAAAAGCGGGAGAGAAGGGCTTTCCTCCGAGACCGGTTCCTCCCGGTCCTGTTTCTTGCCGCGGCGGTGATTCCGGCTCTCACCGGCGCGGTCGGGGCCTGCAGGGATCTTCGCCCCTCGGCCTCTGACGCCTCGGCCAGCGCCATGCGGTGGATTCGGGATAACGCGGAGGCGGAGGACGCGGTGGTCGCCTCATGGTGGGATCTGGGATACTTCTATGAGAGCGAGTCCGGCCACCCGACGCTGTGGGACGGCGGCAGCCAGAACGCGGAGAGAGCTATCCTGGTCTCGAAAGCCCTGACCACGGATCGGCTGGAGCTCTCCCGCCGCATCCTGCTGATGCTCTCGGGTTCGGGCAACAGGGCTATCGCTTTTCTCCGGGAGCGTACGGATACCAGAACAGCCTATGAGGCGCTCTGGAAAGCGCTTACAGCGGAGAGGGAGGCGGCGGTGGAGCTGCTTCAGGAGCGCTGCAATCTGAGCCGGGAGGAGGCGGAGGAGGCGGAGTCCCTGATCCACCCCGCGAACCCGAAGGAGACCTATCTGATTATCACCTATACCATGACCCGACAGATCGGATGGTACGAGTACTTCTCAGGCTGGGATTTCACAGGAAAGCAGAGCCTGCCTTCCGCGACGCTGTATACCTATACGCCGGACGGAACGCCGATCTTTGACACGGAGGCCGGGCAGCAGTATCTGGATCAGTTGCGGGGCCGGGAGACCATGTGGCGGCTCTTTTTCAACGCGGAGAGATCGTCCCGCTTTACCCCGGTCTACGAGGCGCATGACGGGCTGGAGCATGTACGTGTCTGGCGGGTGGAAGCGTGAGATGGAACCCGATACCACGATCCGCTTAAGCGTGATCCTGCCCTGCTACCGGGTGGAGGCCTATCTCCGGCGCTGTCTGGACTCGCTGCTGGACCAGACGCTGGAAGGAGTGGAGCTGATCTGCGTCAACGACGGCTCGCCTGACGGCTGCCTCTCGATTCTGCGGGAATATGAGAGCAGATACGGAGACCGGGTCACCGTAATCGACCAGCAGAACGCGGGCGTATGGGCGGCGCGCAGACGGGGCGTCGAGGCGGCCCGGGGCGAATACATCGGTTTTATTGATCCGGACGACTATGTCTGCGAAGACTATGCGGAAAAACTGTATCAGGCCGCGAAGGCACGGAACGCCGATATAGCATGCTGCGGCTTTGACCGGATCGATGCCGAGACCGGAAAGCGCTATTCCAGAGAGATGACAAAGTTCCCCTACGACGCTTTTAACCTGACAGAAGAACCGGGGCTTCTGCTGGAAGTGAACGCGGCCCTCTGGAATAAGATCTACCGGGCTGAGCTTCTGAAGGATTTGCCGGAGCCCGGACAGATTCCGAAGGTGCTTGAGGACATGCTGTTTTCCCAGCTTGTTTTTCTGAATGCCGGAGACATTGCCTTTGTGCGGGATTCGCTTGTCTGTTACATGGTTCGGAGAGACTCCGCGATCAACACCGTGCGTCCCGGGCAGATTCCCGTGATCTATGACGCAATGAAGGAACTGCGGCACATTGTCGCCGGGAGCCGGCCGGAACGGCTGCCCTGCCTGGACGCGCTCGCATTCCTACATCTCGGCGTCTCGCTGATGCACAGAGTTTCGGCCGGAGGATCGGCTGTCCTGAAGCGCGCGCTCCGGGAGAACACGGCGTTTCTGGACCGCGAGTTCCCCGGATGGCGCAACAATCCCTATATCCGCCTCGGCTATGTGATGCGGCACCGGGGGGCGAACGGGAAGCTCTGGCTGGTGCGCCGAATCTACGGGCTGAGCCTGGCGGTGCCCTTCCTCCTCATCTACGGAGCCATGATCGACCGTCTTGGGGTGTGCGTCAAATGGTAGAGAGCGACAGAACGCGGGCCGGATCAGAGAACAGGATTCTGAAAAAACTGGTGATCATCCCCGCGTACAACGAAGAAAAGTCAATTCTGAACTTGTTCCGGGAGCTCCGGGAACAGGCTCCGGATTTCGACATCATCGCGGTCAACGACGGATCAGAGGACGGAACGCTCCGTCTGTGCCGGGAAAACGGGATCCCGGTTCTGGATCTCGCGGTGAATCTCGGCATCGGCGGGGCCATGCAGACCGGATACCGTTATGCCGCCTTGAACGGCTATGAGATCGCGGTACAGGTTGACGGAGACGGCCAGCACGACCCGACGTTCCTGCGTGAGATGCTGAAGAAGCTTCTTTCGGAGAATGCGGACATGGTGATCGGTTCACGCTTTCTGGAGGGGAAAGGATACCAGTCCACAGCCTTGCGGCGCTGGGGAATCCGTTATCTGTCAGGCCTGATCCGGCTTGTGACAGGAATAAGAATCACGGATCCGACCTCGGGCTTCCGTATGGTGAACCGAAGGCTGATCGAGCGCTTTGCCTCGGACTATCCGCAGGATTATCCGGAACCGGAGAGCGTTGCGGGGCTCCTGCGACAGGGAGGAAAAGCGGTCGAAATCCCTGTGCGGATGCGTGAGCGGGGCAGCGGAAGTTCTTCCATTGGACCAGGTGCTTCGATCTACTATCCGCTGAAGATGACAGCGGCGATACTTCTGGAGAGGATGCGGAGACAATGAGTATACGGCTTAAGGTTTTTCTGTTCACCGTCTGGTTTCTGATCTTTCTTCTCCTGCTTCGGACCGTGAAGAGAAAGAAAGCAGATATCCGCTTCGTTCTGCCCTGGCTGCTGTTGGATATCGCATTGGCCGGTGTGACCGCCTTTCCGGGAATTCTGAGCGCTTTCTGTCGGATGTTCGGCATCGAGACACCCAGCAACATGCTGTTTTTCTTTGCTCTCGTCTTTCTGGGCATGATCGTGTTTTCCCTGTCGCTGTCTCTCTCCAGGCAGAACGCTGAAATCCGTGAGCTGACGCAGCGGCTCGCACTTCGGGAACAGGAGGAGCGGAAGGCGGAGCAGAGACAGAAACCGGAACATGGGCCGGATCGGGAGCCGAAAGGGGAGAAATCAAAGGGAGAGAAACTGCCGTGACGGCGAACAGAAAAGGAAGCGCCGCCGTTTCAAATGGGAGGAACAGCATGCACCGGCCTGATAAGTTCCTTGATCTCCTGAGATTCGTCCGTTTTCGCGAACTTGTGCAGGTATGGAAGCTCCCTGTGGCGGCAGCGGCGGCAGACTTATACCGCCGTAAACACCGAAATCTGTGGATCGTCTCGGAGGACGCTTCTGAAGCGCGGGATAACGGCTATTGGTTCTACCGTTTTTTACGGGAGCGGCACCCGGAACAGGAATGCGTCTACGCCATCAGACGAAGTTCACCGGACTATCGAAAGGTTGCGGCGCTGGGCGAGACCGTGGAATACGGAAGTCTGAAGCACTGGATCCTGTATCTGGCATCTTCCGTTCAGATCAGCAGCCAGAAGTCCGGGGACCCGAATGCCGCGGTCTTTTACTTTCTGCAGGTGTACGGATTTCTGAAAAACAGACGCGTATTTCTGCAGCACGGCATTATCAAGAATGATCTGCTCTGGCTGCATTATCCCGCGACGAAAATCAGCCGCTTCCTCTGCGGAGCCCGTCCCGAGTATGAGTACGTCCGGAAGCACTACGGCTATCCGGACGGATACGTGTGCTACACGGGGCTGTGCCGCTTTGATGGTCTTCATGACGCGGAGACCGATCCGGCTCTGATTCTGATTATGCCGACCTGGCGAAACTGGCTGGTGCTTCGGAAGGACAAACTGCGCCGTATCGAAGGCACATCCGATCTTGCCGAAACGGAGTACTTTGTCAGATGGCGGGAGTTCCTGAACGACGATGAACTGAAGAAAATCGCCGCAGAGCACGAAGTCCGGTTTCTGTTCTATCCTCACCGGAACATGCAGGGCTGCCTTTCGCTGTTCACCGTGAACGCGGATTGTGTTGAGGTCTGCAGCAGGGAGGCCTATGATGTCCAGGACCTGCTGAAACGCGCCGCGCTCCTCATCACGGACTACTCCAGCGTCTGTATGGATATGGCCTATATGAAAAAGCCGGTCATTTTCTATCAATTTGATGATGAGACTTTTTACAGGGAGCAATACCGCAGGGGATATTTCGACTATACGGACAATCCCTTCGGAAAAAGCTGCCGGGGCAGGGAAGAAGTCTTTTCCCTGATCCGACAGACAATCGAAGGGGGATGCCGCGTGTCCCATGAGTTTTCCGAGGCGCACGCGAGGTTTTTCCCGCTCTATGATACACGGAACACACAGCGGGCTTACGAGGTCGCAAAAGAACTGGCCGGGCTGTGATCAGAGAAAGGAGACGGGTTCCATGAGAATCTCATTGCTTGGCGATCTCCACTCCGGGACCGGGATGGGAAATGCCAACAGGGAAATGCGGAAAAGCCTGCAGCAGTTTTATGAAGTCCGCTATTCCAGGAAGCTCCGAATCGTTCAGAGGACCTTGGAGCTCTTTCCGCTGATTCGCAACTGCGATGTTCTTGTCATATGCACGTCAACCCCCTTCAATTATGCGGCTGTCATTCCTGCAGAAATACTCGGCAGACGGATTGTATATTTCATGCACGGGCTGGCTTCCTTTGAAGAAAGGTTGGAGCATCCGGAGCAGAACGGGGCAAAGCTGAACGCAATCCACCGTTACGAGCACTTTATTCTGGGGCATTCCGACCGGATCGTCTGCGTTTCCGAGCTGTTTATGAACCGGATAAAGGAACGTTTTCCCAATTGTACGGAGAAAATGGATTATATCTGGAATGTTGTGGATACGGAACGCTGCGAGAAGATCAGAAGAAAGGGCAACGGTCCTGTCCCGGGCACGGTGCTGTCCACAGGCGGAGGGAGAAAGCAGAAAAACATCAATACGGTCGCTTCCGCTCTGGAAGAAAGCGGGGGCGATTTCGTGCTGCATGTGGCGGGAGAAGAGTTTTCGGAAGGAGCGAGAATACGCCGGCACCGGAATGTCGTCTGGCACGGATGCCTCTCGCATGACGATACGCTTGCCCTGATGGCCGCGACATCGGTGTATGTTCAGAACAGCAGCTTTGAAACCTTCGGGATCGCGCTGGTCGAAGCGCTGTTTTGCGGATGCAGCATTCTGGTGCCGGAAAACACGGGATGCCTTTCCTTGTTCCGCGACCTTCGCGAAGAGGATCTGATCCGGGACGTACAGGACAGGGAAGAGATCGGTCGAAAGGTACGGTATCTCATGACGCACCCCAACAACGAGCGGCTGAGAAAAGGCTTTGACAAAGAGGCTGTCACGACGCGGTACCAGGCGGAGAGACTGAAGGCGATCATCGAGGCGACCGCAGAATGCAGATGAGCAGTCGGATCACAAAACTGAAGAGGAACTCCCTTTGCGCGCTGATCTATTATGTGCTGCTGGTCATTTCGGGTTTTCTCCTGACCGGAAGCTATCTGAGACACTATGGCTCAGAGGCATACGGACTTTCGGTCTCGGTGGCGCAGTTTCTGTCCCTGATCGCACTTTGCGACATGGGCGTTGACGCGGTGATCTCCGCGGCTCTGTACCGGGCGCTGGCGGAAGGAGATCTCCGCGCCGTGAGCAGGATCATGGCGTTTTCCAGAAGGTTTTTCGGGATCATCGGCCTCCTGCTGCTGGTCTATGTCGCTGCTCTGACACTGTTTTATCCCTCCGTCACGGAGGGTACTTTTGACAGAACCTATACGGTCACGCTGATTCTGGCCATGAGCATCTCGCAGTTCGAACAGTTTTATCTCGGCATGCCAAACCAGATCCTCCTGAACGCCGACCAGAGGTCTTATGTTCCGCTTGCGGTCAGCGGAGTCACGCTGGTCGTGTATACGGCGGTGTCCGCCGTGCTCATGGCCCTCGGCGGGAGTATCCAGACCGTGAAGCTGGCGGGCTCACTGATTTATCTGGCGAGACCGGCATTCCTGTCCGTCTATGTGCGAAAACACTATGCTCTTGACCGAAACGAAAAAGCCTCCGGCGACGACGTGCCGCAGAAGCTGAGCAGCGTGGTACAGCATATCTCCTATACGGTCAGTTCCAATACGGATGTGGCGGTGCTGACGCTCTGCTCCTCAATCGACAGCGTATCCGTGTATTCCGTGTATACCATGATTACCGGGGGCGTCCGGTCGCTGATTATCTCGGCGACCACGGGAATTCAGGCGCTGTTCGGCAATCTGATCGCGAACGGGGAGTATAAGGAACTGAACCGTGTTTACAGCCTGTACGAATGGGCCGTCCATACGGCGACGGTCTTTTTCTATACGGTGACGGGAATCCTGATTGTGCCCTTCGTCACGGTCTATACGAAGGGAATCAACGACGCGGAGTACAGAAACCCGGGCTTTGCGGCTCTGATCACGGCGGCCTTCGCGGTCATGATGCTGCGGGACTCCGGTAATTTTCTGATCCGGGCCGCGGGCCATTTCAGACAGACACGGAACGCGTCGATCACCGAGGCGCTTCTGAATCTCGGGATCTCCGTCCTGCTTGTACGGAGACTCGGCCTGATTGGCGTCGCGGCGGGGACCCTGTCGGCCGCTCTCTTTTTCCTGTTCTATCAGGCGTGGTATTTCTCAAAGGACATCCTGAAGCGGCCGGCTGCGATCTTTTTGAAGCAGATCTGTCTGGACGCGGCGCAGTGCGGCTGCATGCTGCTGGCAACTTCCGGGATCCGGGTTTCAGAAAAAGGGTATATGGATTGGTTTTTTTCGGCAATTACGGTCGGAACGATCTGCGTGGCGGTATCTGTTGCTTTTCAGCTTTTGTTTTTCCGACATCAGACAGCGATGATAAAAGATGCTGTCAACAGGCATCGGAAAGCTTGAAAGGATTCTCTATGGATTCAGTTGTCTCTTGCACCGCGTACGGGGAAGTGGAAAACAGCCGTACGCGGTTTCTTCGGTTTTCCATCAATTTCCAAGTTTTCTGTTTACAAGTGTGCTTTTGATGGAGTATAATATCACAATTCAGACTGCGATTCAAAATGAGCCTGACACGAGGACGGGAAGAACTATGACTGAACAGAGCAGGATCCGGAATTTCTCCATCATCGCCCATATCGACCACGGAAAATCCACCCTGTCCGACCGCCTGATCGAAAAGTGCGGTGCGGTGGAGGCCAGGGTGATGGAGGATCAGATCCTGGACAACATGGATCTGGAGAAGGAACGCGGGATCACCATCAAGGCCCGCGCCGTCGGCCTGCAGTATCAGGCAAAGGACGGGGAGAGCTACACGCTGAACCTGATCGACACTCCGGGGCATGTGGACTTCAACTACGAGGTGAGCCGGTCCCTGGCCGCCTGCGAAGGCGCGATCCTGATCGTCGACGCCTCCCAGGGCGTGGAGGCGCAGACCCTCTCCAACACCTATCTGGCGCTGGACAACAACCTCGAGATCCTGCCCGTCATCAACAAGATCGACCTGCCGGCTGCCGACCCGAAGCGGGTGAAGAATGAGATCGAGGAGATCATCGGCATCCCGGCGGAGGACGCCCCGGAGATCAGCGCCAAGGCGGGGATCAACATCGACGCCGTGCTGGAGGATATCGTGAAGAATATCCCGGAGCCCTCCGGGGACCCGGAGGCGCCGCTGAAGGCGCTGATCTTTGACAGCCAGTATGACAACTACCGCGGGGTCATCGTTTTCCTGCGGGTGATGGACGGGAGAATCATGAAGGACACCGAAGTCCTGCTCATGTCCACCGGCGCCCGCTACAAGGTCCTGGAAACGGGATATCTGAGGCCGACTGCGCTCGAGCCCTGCGAAGTGCTGCAGGCAGGCGACGTCGGATACTTCACCGCGAGCATCAAAAACGTAGCGGACACCCGCGTGGGCGATACCGTGACGGAGGCGCAGCGCCCCGCGGCGGAAGCGCTTCCGGGCTACCGGCCGGCGAGGCCGATGGTCTTCTGCGGCATCTATACCGAGGACGGTTCGAAATACCCCGACCTCCGTGATGCGCTGGAAAAGCTGAAGCTCAACGATGCCTCTCTCTCGTATGAGCCGGAGAGCTCTGTCGCGCTTGGCTTCGGTTTTCGCTGCGGCTTCCTGGGCATGCTGCATATGGAGATCATCCAGGAGCGGCTGGAGCGGGAGTTCAACCTGGAACTGGTCACGACGCTGCCCTCGGTCATCTATAAGGTCGTGAAGACCGACGGGACCGTCGTCATGGTGGACAACCCCCACAACTATCCGGAGACGGCCTTCATCGCCGAGGCCTATGAACCCTACGTCAAGGTGTCGATCATCACGCCGAACGAGTTTGTCGGAAACATCATGCCCCTCTGCCAGGACCGGCGCGGGGAATATAAGAACATGCAATATCTGGACACACGGCTGGTGGAGCTGCACTACGAGATGCCGCTGAACGAGATCATCTATGATTTCTTCGACACGCTGAAGGCGCGGACCAAGGGCTACGCCTCGCTGGACTATGAATTCTCGGAGTACAAAACCAGCGATCTGGTCAAGGTCGACATGCTCTTAAACGGCGACCAGGTGGACGCGCTGAGCTTCATTGCCCACCGGGAGAAGGCCTATCCGCGGGCGAGAAAGCTGGCCGAGAAGCTGAAGGAGAACATCCCTCGCCAGCTCTTCGAGGTGCCGATCCAGGCGGCCATCGGCGGAAAGATCATCGCCCGCGAGACCGTCAAGGCGCTGCGCAAGGACGTGCTGGCCAAGTGCTACGGCGGCGATATCACAAGAAAGAAGAAGCTTCTGGAAAAGCAGAAGGAAGGCAAGAAGAAGATGCGCCAGCTCGGTACCGTGCAGATCCCGACCGAGGCCTTCCTGGCGGTGCTGAAGCTGGATGAATAGGAGGGAGCAGGCTTGAGAGGAAGAGTCAGGGCATTCTGGTTGATTGCGGCGGTCATGATGCTGGTGATCGCAGCAGTGGCGTGTATCTATGCCTTCCTGTTCGGCAGCATCTGGAACCGGCCCGGCGGAGATCCGCAGCAGACGGTCGTGCGTTTTTTTGACAGCCTGAAAGCGGGGGACTATCCCGCCATGTACGACTGCCTGAGCGATTACAGCACACTCGGGCTGAAGGAGGAGCCGGAAAGCGCGGAGGCGCAGATGATCTATACGGCCCTGCGGCAGAGCTACAGCTATATCCTGAAGGGCGACTGCTACACGGAGGGGATGAACGCCTCGCAGAAGGTGAACTTCCGCGCACTGAGCGTCCGGCGGGTAGAGGATGCCGTAAAGGCAAAGGTGAACGAGACGATGGAACAGCTCATGGCGGAGCTGGAGCTGGGCGAGATCTACGGCGACGACGGCGGATACCGGACCGAGTTTACCGACCTGGTCTATGAGACTGCGCTGGAACAGGTACTCCGGAACCCGGATCCGCTCTGCGCGGACAGCGAGCTGGAGATCCGGCTGCAGTTCACGGACGGAGCCTGGAAGATGACGGCGGACCGTGCGCTGCTGAACGCCCTGACGGGCGGAGCGGCGTGAGAGGAGAGGTGAGAGATGAGCAGAGAATATGACGTTGACGATATCCTGAGCGAATACAACAACGGCGTGGTGGGCTACGCACCGGACGGGGACGACGTGTACACGGCAGCAGAGCCGGAATATGAGCCGGAGCAGGAAGCGTACACAGAGCCCGAGGGTAATTTCTATGAGGATGAGCCGGAGGACGGCTTTGCCGAAGACGGTTATGACGAGGCGGCGGAGGAGGACGAATACGGTCCGGAGCCCGAAGCGGAGGAGGACGCAGCCTCTGAGGAGGCAGCCTCCGACAGCGGGAAAAGCGCCGGGAAAAAGCCCATCGAATTCACCCCGAAAAGCTCCGGAACCGGGACGGCAAAGAAGAGACGGAAGAGAGCGAAGAAAGAGAGCGCAGGCGCACGCCTGGGCTTCGGGCTGCTCAGCCTGATCTTCATGGCGGTCTCGGCCGTCGTGCTGGCCTGGTCTCTTCAGAACCTGCATCCGGAAGCCGGGGCGTCATCCGAGAGTACGAAACCGGCGGGGAGCACGGATCTGGTGGCGCGGCTGGAGAGCGGACTGAACAATGCAAAGGCGAGCGCCCTCAGCGACATCACCTATATCCCCAAGCACTACAGCATTCCTGAGACCGACACCGTGGCCCCCAGGCCGAATGAGGCAAACTTCGGCAGTGTGAATCCGGCCAATGCGGCTGCGGTGATGGACATCATCCAGCAGGCGCGGGATTCCGGGCTTCTGGAGGGGCAGGACGTGATCTTCAGCCCGGCGCTGAACTTCCGCCAGGACACCGACATCCAGTATTACCTTGACGACACCATCCTGACCATCCTCTGGAAGGAGATCATAGACGGCAACACGGTGACCTGCTGCGAGGTCAAGGTGGCGGATGCCAGCCAGTTCCGGCGCAAGATCGTGGACGACACCTTCGGCTCCGGAAACCAGCTGTACGCAACCTCGATTGCGGCGAGTGTGAATTCGGTCGTGGCGATGAACGCGGACTTCTACATGTTCCGCGACTTTGGCATCGTGGTCTACGACCGGGAGCTCTACCGCTTCGGAGAGGCCACCTATACCGGAAACTATAAGAAATACAACTGCACGGACACGCTCTTCATCGATGAGGACGGTGACTTCCACTTCTGGCACAAGCTCCAGGAGGCAACGCAGGAGCAGATGAAGGAGTATATCCGGCAGAATAACATCACCTTCTCCATCGCATTCGGACCCATCCTTGTGGAGGACGGCGTGCTGACCCCCTGCGACTGGTATCCCGCGGGCGAGATTGACCGGGGTTATTCCCGGGCCGGGATCGGTCAGAAGGATCATCTGCACTACTTCTACATGTCCCTGAACCACTCGGCCGAGCGTGAGGCCCGCTGGAACGTCAATCAGTTCGGCCAGCGCATGTACGAGCGCGGCCTGCAGCAGGCCTACTGCCTGGACGGCGGCCAGACCAGCGAGATCGTCTGGCGGGGTGCCCCGTTCAACTACATCGACTTCGGCGCGGAGCGGCTCGTGAGTGACATCATCTACTTCGCGACAGCCATTCCGGAAACGGAGGGAAGGCAATGAACGAGATTGCGGTCTTTACCGGAAACCTGACCATCTACTGGAGCTCCATCCTGATCTGCCTCGGGATTGCGGCGGGGCTCTTCATGACGCTGGCGCTGTATCCCGCAGATCACCGGCACAACACGGCGGTGTGGGTGTTCTTTCCCTTCGCCGTGGCCATCAGCGTGGTGCTGGCCCGCCTGATCCACTGGTACAGCCATATCGAGCAGTACAGCTCTCTGCTTGCGTCGCTGACGGACTATACAACAGGGGGTTACTGCATCCAGGGAATCATCCTGGGCACACTGCTGGCTGCGCTGCTGGTGCGGCTGCTGCACCTGACTCCGACGGCAGGGGAACTGCTGGACGCGGCGGCACCGGGCATCGTGCTCGCACTCGCATTGATCCGGCTGAGCTCGCTGTTCAACACCGGCTGCCGCAGCAAGATCGTCATCACCAACGAGGCGTTTCAGACGCTGCCCTGGGCGGTGTCGTGGCAGGATGCGGCGGGGAACGTGGAGTTCCGTCTCGCAACCTTCTTCCTGGAGTTTCTGGCTCTGCTGGCGGTGACGGTGATCCTCTGCGTGTTCTTCATGAGGCACCGGTCCGAGGAGCTCTGGGAGGGCTGGCCGAACAGCGGCAACGTCGCAAGGCTGGGGCTGATCCTGGTCGGTGCAGTGGAGGTCATCGCGGATTCCACGCGCTATGACTCGGCGCTGATGCACTTCTTCCTGCTGAAGAAGCTGAACCCTTACGCGTCCTTTATCTCCATTGCGCAGGTCTTCTCCGGGGTCTGCATCCTGCTGGTGTTCATCCACTATATGAAGATTTCGGTCCGGGTGAGCGGCTGGCGCTGGTATCACTTCGTCGCCATCCCGGTGTTTGTACTGTGCCTGGTCGGCGCGGGATGCTTCGGTGAATACCGCGTGCAGCGCACAGCCCTGTACACCGAGTGCTATCTCTGGATGGCAGGGTCGCTTCTGGTGCTGATCGCCACGGTGATGGGCATCTATGCGACCTGCGTCGCAAGGGACTACGACTGACAGGCGACGCTCATCGGACGGAAAAAACAAAAACTGCCGCAGTACGGGAGAGAATGAATCTTCGGTACTGCGGCAGTTTTTCTGTGACGGGAAGCGGCGACGGTCACCGGCCGGGAACCGGTCTGCTGCCCGGTAAGGCTGAGAGATGCGGGAAGGGCCCGGCACAGACGGCTATTCCGGATCCCAGGGGAGCTCAACACAGGTGGGCTCATGCTGCATGGCGGGAAGGAGCTTTTCAAAGAGGTCGGAGGTGGAAAAGCGCAGGCTGCTGGTATTGATGCAGGGGTGACAGCCGAACCAGCGCTCCTTCATCAGATCCCGGTCCACCAGGAGGCGGACGGTGCGGGCCCGGTCGTTCATCAGACCGAGAACGCTGACCGAGCCGGGGGTGATATCCAGGTACTTCTCCATATGCTCGGCAGAGGCAAAGCTCAGACGGGCAGAGCCGATCTGCTTTGACAGCAGTTTGGTCTTGAAGGGCTTTTCTCCCGGCATGATCAGCAGATAAAAATCCGTCTGCTGCCGGTTTGTCAGAAACAGGTTCTTGCAGATCGAACAGCCGAGAAGCCCCTCGACCGTCTCGCAGTCCTGGATCGTGTCGGCGTGCTCATGGTCGACACGGAAGAAGCGGATACCCAGCCGGTCCAGCAGGTCGTAGCAGCGCTCTTCCTTCGGAATGCGGGGCTCTGCCGGTCTGCCCTCATACAGTACAGGATCGCAGTTCATCAGGAGAGCAGCACCTCGTCGGTGTCAAGGGCGGTGCCGGAGAGCTCGGCAAACTTGCGGATCAGGTCCTCCTTGGTGAGGCGCTTTTTCTCCTCGCCGCGCACATCCAGAATGATGCGTCCCTTGTCCATCATGATCAGGCGGTTGCCGTGCCGGATAGCATCGGCCATGTTATGGGTGATCATCAGAGTGGTGAGGTGGCTCTCCGAGACGATCTGCTCCGAAAGCTCCAGGACCTTGGCGGCGGTAGCCGGGTCAAGCGCTGCCGTGTGCTCGTCCAGCAGCAGCAGTTTGGGCTGGCGCAGAGAGGCCATCAGCAGGGTGACGGCCTGGCGCTGACCGCCGGAGAGCAGACCGACCTTGGCGGTCATGCGCTCCTCCAGGCCAAGACCGAGGGTCTTGAGCCTCTCGCGGTATTCTTCGCGCTCTTCCTTCGTGACGCCCCAGCCAAGCCCGCGCTTCTGACCGCGGCGCTTCGCGAGGGCCAGATTCTCCTCCAGTTGCATGTTCGGCGCGGTTCCCATCATCGGATCCTGAAAGACACGGCCGATGAGCCAGGCGCGCCTGTGCTCCGGAAGGGCGGTCACGTCGTGGCCGTCCAGCACGATGCGCCCCTCGTCGACCGGCCATACGCCGGCAATGGCATTGAGCATGGTGGACTTTCCGGCACCGTTGCCGCCGATCACCGTGACGAAGTCGCCGGGATCGAGATGGAGGGAGAGCTGGTGCAGGGCCCGCTTCTCGTTGATGGTTCCGGGGTTGAAGGTTTTGCTGATGCCGTTCAGATCAAGCATGCTCTTTCGCCCCCTTCCGGAACTTTGCAAAGGAGCTGATCCGCTGGCTGCGGAGATAGGGAATCGCCAGGAAGATCGCGACAATGACGGCAGTAAAGAGCTTGAGATCGTTGGAGTTCAGCTTCAGCCACAGCACCAGGATGATGACCAGATAGTACAGAATCCCGCCGATCACGACGAAGCTGAGCGTACCGTAGAAGTTCAGGTGCTTTCCGAGCAGCGCGTTTCCGATCACTTCACCGATGATGACAGCGGCAAGACCGATCACGATGGCGCCGCGGCCCATGTTGATGTCAGCGAAGCCCTGATACTGGCTCATCAGACCGCCGGAGAGAGCGACAATGCCGTTGGAGAGGGAAAGCCCCAGTACCTTCATGGCGTTGATGTTGATCCCCAGCGCACGGCTCATATGCGCGTTGTTGCCGGTGGCGCGGATTGCCGAGCCCTGCTCGGTCCCGAAGTACCAGTACATGATGCTGATCAGGACCACGGCAAAGATGCCGCCGATCAGAATCGCCCGCGGGATGTTGCGGGAAGAGAGCAGCAGCCGGTATTTGTCCACGCTCACGGCTTTGTTGGCCGACATGCCCATGATCCGCAGATTTATGGAATACAGGGAGAGCTGCGTCAGGATCCCGGCGAGGATGGCAGGGATGCCCAGCCGCGTGTGAAGCAGGCCGGTGACAAGCCCTGCGAGCATCCCGACCAGCACGGCGACGAGAAGCGCGGCCCATGCGGGCCAGCCCGCGAGAATCAGCATGACGGTCACGGCGCCGCCGGTTGTGAATGACCCGTCAACAGTCAGATCCGCCACGTCCAGAAGACGGAAGGTGATATAGACCCCGAGTGCCATGATGCCCCAGATGATACCCTGGGAGACACCGCCGGGAAGATTCTTGGCCAGCTTCAGAAGGTTCAGAGAAGCGAAATAAGCACTCACAGAAGGAACTCCTTACTTATCAAAATGCCCGTTCCCCGCAGGGAACGGGCTGCGCTATACGAAGGGTCAGGCCTCGATGGCGACATAGTCCTCAGGAACCGTGATGCCGAGCGCTTCGCAGTTTGCGGCATTGTATTCCTTGACGAACTGGGGCGCATACTCGATCGGCATGGCGGAGACATCCGCGCCGTTGGCGAGAATCTCATAAGCCATGAGACCGGTGGCGTAGCCGATGTCATAGTAGGAGATGGAGAGCGTGACACAGCCGCAGCCGGCGCAGAGGTTCTCCTCACCGCAGACGATGGGGATCCCGGCGGGCAGGGCGACGTTGTTGATCGCCTCGGCACAGGAAGCGGCGGTGTTGTCGGTCGGGATATAGAGCACGTCGCAGTCGTCACAGGCATTCTGCGTCACGGCGGAGACGTCGTTGGAGTCGGTGAAGGTATAGGGGTTGACCTTGTAGCCCTTCTCCTCCAGGAACGGGGTGATGGTCTCTACCTGATACTTGGAGTTGGCCTCAGCGGAGCAGTAGAGAATACCGACGGTCTTGGCATCGGGGAAGATCTCGGCCAGCATGTCGGCCTGACCGTCCAGGGGAGCGAGGTCGGAGGTGCCGGAGACGTTGATGCCGGTTACACCGTTGAAGTCATCCAGATCCAGAGCGACACCGTACTCGGTGATGGAGGTGCCGAGAACAGGGATCTGATTGGTGGCGGCCTGCGCGGCCTGCAGGGCCGGGGTGGCGTTGGCCATGATCAGGTCCACTTCGTCGGAGACGAAGGTGCCGACGATGGTGGCGCAGGTGGCGGAGTCGCCGGCGGCGTTCTGATTGGAAATGGTGACGCTGTCACCGAGCTTTTCGGTCAGCGCGTCAATGAAGCCCTGGGTTGCGGCGTCGAGAGCGGGATGCTGCACGAGCTGGCAGATGCCGACGCTGTACTGGCCGTCGGCGGCAAAGGCGGAAACCGAACCGCAGGCAGCAAAGAGCATGACGAGGGTGCAGAGAATGGCGATGGTCTTTTTCATTTTCTTTTCCTCCATTTCAGTTTACGGCAGGTAAAACAAAAACCGCCCGGCGAAGTCCGTGCGGCTGTGCGTATGAAAACAGAACCTCGTGCAACACAAACTTCTATTACTTTGACTCGGTAAAGTAATAGAAAAAGCGGTATGCAGCATAGAGTCTGACTTTCATGGATGTGCCTCCCGTTAAGAGTGATGTCACTTTAGCACTTTTTGGTACTAAAGTCAAGCGCGCACTTGTCATTTCAGGAAAAGAATGTTATGATGAACAAAAATGCATCCGAAAGGACAGAAAAGAATATGAAATATGTCATAGACGCCGTGGCAGGCCTGCTTTGGGGCGCACTGATCGCATGGGTGAACTCCAGGATCAACAAAAAGGCGATAGAGAAGAACAGTGAGAAAGCCCTGCTGTCGGCGAATTTCGCCAGAACCCTGGTTGACATTGCGGCACTGGCGGCGGTGTTCCTGCTGCGGAAGGTGTTGCCCTTCAGCTTTGAGGCCGCCATCTGCGGGACGGCTGCCTCGCTGGGACTGCTGACGGTCTGCTTTGCCTTCCTCCTCTCCAGACCGGAGGGGCCGGGCCGACAGAACGGAAGAAGCGCAGAGAGCGATGCAGGCAAAAGCGCAGGAACCGGAGCATCGTCAGGGACCGACAGGCCTGAAAAATGAATCCGGAGCGAAGAAAAGAGAACATGAAGAAGCAGAAGAAAGAGAGAACAGCGGACAGAGAGTCGGGCGGAAACCGCCAGAAAAAAGGCAGCAGGAAAAAACTTGTGGCTGGGATCCTTGCGATTCTTCTCCTTGCGGCGGCAGCGGCGGCAGTGTACGCTTATCCGAGACTCCGGGACTACAGGATCGATCGGGCTGTCTGGTATCCGAAAGCGCCCCATGTTGACCGCAGCCGGCAGCATATCGTCTGCGTCGGAGACAGCATCACCTATGGCGCGGGGGTTTTTGAGACCAGGGACAGGGAATCCTGGCCGGCGTTTCTGGAGCAGGAGCTGGGCAGCGGGTGGCAGGTGCTGAACTACGGACTCAACGGAAGGACGATGCTGCACGACGGGGATTCTCCCTATGTGAACGAGCGCTTTTACGAAAAGGTCCTGAAGACAGGAGCGGAGATCTGCATCATCATGCTCGGGACAAACGACTCAAAGCCCGGAAACTGGGACGGACACGCGGAAGCGTTCCGGGAGGACTATCTGTCTTTCCTTGACGCATATCGGCAGAAGCATCCGGAAACGCAGATCTATCTCATGCAGCCGCCGAAGTGTTACCCGGAGGAGCGGACCGGAAGGATTGTCTACACGATCTCGGACGACAACATCCGGGAAGAGATCTGCGGGATTGTCGCGGAGATTGCGGAGGAGACAGGCTGCGGCCTGATCGACCTCTATTCTCTGACAGACGGGCATCCGGAATGGTTTGTTGACGGAGTTCATCCCAACGCGGAGGGCAACCGAAACATCGCGGCTTATATCAGGGAGCAGATCGCAGACAGCCTGTGAAAAAAATACACATCCAATCTCCGGCTCTGTCCGGAGTTTTTTATGCTTGACAGAAAAAGAAAACTGTGTTATTGTATTAAGTGCTTAAGACAATAACACAGAGGAGGTGCAGGATGGACTGGAAATTCCGCAGTGATCAGCCGATCTATTCCCAGCTTGTGGAACAGATCAAGCTGGGGATCGTCTCGGGTGTGTTCCGCCCGGGAGACCGGCTGAGCTCTGTCAGGGACATGGCATCGGAAGCCGGGGTGAATCCAAACACGATGCAGCGGGCCCTGCAGGAACTCGAACGCGAAGGGATGGTCTATTCCCAGCGCACGTCCGGCCGGTTCGTCACGGAGGATATGAAGATCATCGAAGGCGCGAAACAATCCCTTGCAGAGCAACAGATCAAAAGCTTTCTGGACGCAATGAAAAAACTCGGCTATCGGAGAGAAGAAATTCTCTCGCTGCTTGAAGACGGGAGTGAGGAGTAAGACTATGCCGATTCTTGAATGTATCGACCTGTCCAAGCGCTTCGGAAAAGTCCAGGCGCTTGACGGGGTGAACCTGAAGATCGAGCCGGGGCGGGTGATCGGCCTGCTCGGTCCGAACGGCAGCGGAAAGACCACGCTGCTGAAACTGGCAAACGGACTGCTGACGCCGACCGGCGGGAAGATCCTTGTTATGGGTGAGGCGCCGGGAAAACGGAGCCGCTCGGTGGTGAGCTATCTGCCGGACAGGCAGTATCTCGCAGACTGGATGAAGGTCCGGCAGCTGTTTGATTTTTTCGGAGATTTCTATGAGGACTTTGACCGTGAACGTGCAGCGGAGATGCTGAGACGGCTCGGGATTGACGAGAATATGCGGATCAAGGAGATGTCCAAGGGGACAAGGGAGAAGACCCAGCTGATCCTGGTCATGAGCCGGAGAGCGAAGCTGTATCTGCTGGATGAGCCGATCGGCGGTGTGGATCCCGCAACCCGGGATTATATCCTCGACACGATCATCCGGAACTACAATCCCGAGGCGGCCGTGATGATTTCCACCCATCTCATTGCGGATGTGGAACCGGTGCTGGATGAGGTCATCTTCATCAACGGCGGCCGCATCGTACTGCAGTCGTCTGTGGATGAACTCCGGGAGGAGAAGGGAATGAGTGTGGATCAGGTTTTCCGGGAGGTATTTCGATGCTGGGAAAATTAATCAAACATGAATTCCGGGCAACCGGAAGGATCATGCTGCCGGTGATGGGCGCATTGCTGATTCTGGCCCTTCTGGCGAATCTGTCCATACGGGGACTGATGGGAGCTGTTTCGGACGTCGCCGTGCTGCGCTTCGTATTTGTGCTGCTGGTGATCTTCTTCGTCATCGCCATCATTGCCACAGCCGTGATGGCCCTGATCCTCATGGTCAGCAGGTTCTACCAGAACCTGCTGAAGGATGAGGGGTATCTGATGTTTACCCTGCCGGTGAGCGAGCACAGCCTGATCTGGTCAAAGCTGATCGTCTCGTCGGTATGGTTTCTGGTGACGGGAGTGCTGATCTTTCTGGTGCTGATGCTGACGGTCATGAATCTGAGCGAAACCAACCTGCATATGCTTTTTGAGAGAATGCCGACGCCGGAACAGATTCGCGCCGCTCTGGACAGGCTGGGGATTCGCGGCCAGCTTAACACCGTGGTGCTTCAGGGAGTTCTCCTGACCATCCTCTATACGGTCTCAAACTGCCTGCACTTCTATGCGGCGATGGCGCTGGGGCACATGTTCTCGAAGAACAAGATCCTGCTGAGCATTGTCTTCTATGTGCTGATCAGCTTCGTCTTCAACCTGATATTCATGAGTCTGGGCGGAATGATGGGCATGAACATGGAGAGTACAGGTCTGGAGGAAGCGAAGGAGGTTCTGGGCTTTGTGTCGTCAGCCATGAGGCAGGGGATCCTCATTGTGACCCTGCAGGCTGCAATCCTCTATATAGCAACCGCGCTCGGACTCAAACGCGGTCTGAACCTTGGATAAGCGGAAGCCGAACAAGCTGAACCGGAGAGCGACGGCAGATCAGTCTGCCGTCGCTCTCCGGCTTAAGGAATCGCGGATGGATTCCTCCATGCTTCTCGGAGAATAACCGAGCTCGTCCGTGGCCTTTTTATGGGAAAAGTGCCCGTTGGTATGCAGCGTGTATACAGAATAGGGCGTGAACAGAGGCGGCTTCTTTCCGACCAGGAGAGACAGGCGTTCCGATACCGGGGCAAACAGGCTGGCGACTCTGTGAGGTACGACGGTTCTGCGCGGCTTTTTTCCGTGCATCCGCCTCACGGTGTTGAGGAGCTCGGAGACCGTGATATAATGGCCGTTCAGGATATAGCACTCTCCGCTCCGGCCTCTTTCCTCACACAGGAGGATCCCCTGGACGACGTCTCTTGAATCGACAAAATCGTAGCCTCCGTGCAGAGCAACCGGGATCGTGCCGGCTGCGATGGCCCGGATCGTCCGGATCATGTGGTTTCGGCCATGCACATCACCGGGGCCGATGATTCCGGAGGGATGAACGATGCTGACATTCAGCCCTTGTGCTGCGTACTCCAGCACTTTCTGTGCGGCAGCTGCTTTGGATTTTGCGTATTGGCCATGCACCAGATCGGGAGAAAAGCTGCTCACTTCCGTAATCACTTCCGGTTCCGGCCTTTCCGGGATGGCATGTACGGAACTGACGTAGACCACCCGCTCGACACCCGCAGCAAGGGCCTGACGCATCACATTTTCCGTTCCGTTTACATTGACGTCCCAGACATGCGGATTCCTTCGGGAAGCTACCGTGATGAGCGCAGCGCAGTGGAGGAGCGTGACGCGGTCATAAGCTTTCCGGTCAAAGAACGGGACGAGTGAGCCTTCTTCGGTGATGTTACCCTCGACGACCTCGACGCCATCGGGAAGATGCCTTCCGTGCCCGGGCCGTACAAGAACACGTACATTCTCTCCGCGCTTCAGAAGCTCTGAGACGAGAACGGTACCTACGTGGCCTGTAGCCCCGGTAATCAGATACAGTTTGCTCATGATGAATTCCTCTCCTCTGCTGAAAAGATTGCCCGAAGGTTATGATAACCTGCGGGCAATTCTCTTTCGTGATTCAATTCCCGGTTTCCGCAGTCTCTGCGTCTCCGGAGGATTCTGCGCAGGCGGCCGGTACAGACGGCGGAGCTTCCGACGGTCTGCTGCCTTCTGCCCCTCTGTTCCGCTTCCACAGCCTTTCAATCCGCTGTGCAGTCTCTTCATCGGGTGCAAGCCTGCGGATTCCAAAGGCGAGGAAGAGGCCGAGAACTCAACAGGACAGAAGCTCACCGAGACCCACGGTCAGCATCATCAGAGGCACGGGCAGATCAATCCCGTAGGCACAGCGCAGGATGAAGGGGATGATCAGCGTGTTCGACACAATGGGAGGTATCGGCCAGAGAAGGGGGTGCCTGTCGCGCAGCTTCCGTGTGAAGAATGCCCCGATCAGCGTTGCGAGACTGCCGAACAGGATGTCCGGAAGCAGGGCGCCTCCAATGGCGTTGCCGATCAGACACCCGACGAAAAGGCCGGGCACCGCAGCGGCTGTAAATACCGGCAGGATCGTCAGCGCTTCCGACACCCGCACCTGTATCTTGCCGAAGGAGAACGGCGCGAGGGCCCAGGTCAGCACCACATAAATCGCCGCAATCATGGCACCCCGGGTGAGCTGCAGTACGGCCCGGCTGCTGTTTCTGCTCAAATCAGGATGCTGCGCTTCCGTGCCTCGAACATGAGCTCGTCGCGGAAATCAGGGTGCGCGATGGAGATGAGCTGCTTTACACGGGAGGAGAGAGGTTCGCCGCGCAGATGCGCCAGACCGTATTCCGTGACGATGTAGTCCACGTCATTCTTGCTGGTCGTGACAACCGCGCCCGGTGTAAGAATGGGTTTGATCTTGCTGATCGTCCCTCCCTTCGCTGTGGAGGAGAAGGCGATGAAGCTCTTTCCGCCTCTGGACTGGCAGGCGCCGCGGACATAGTCCACCTGTCCGCCCGACCCGGACATGATTTTCGTCCCGATGCTCTCGGCGCAGACCTGCCCGAAGAGGTCAACCTCAAGAGCGGCGTTGATGGAGATCATGTTGTCGTTCCGGCAGATGACCTCCGGGTTGTTGACGTAATCCACAGGCAGGATTTCGATGGAGGGGTTGTCGTTGATGAAGTCATTGATGGCCTTCGAGCCGAAGGCGAAGGTGGTGACGGTCTTTCCGCGGTGGATCTGCTTTTTGCTGTTGTTGACCGCACCGCAGTCGATCAGATCCACCATGGAGCTCGTGAACATCTCGGTGTGGATGCCGAGGTCATGCTTGGTTTTGAGCGCCATGCCGACCGCGTCGGGAATCGCGCCGATACCGAGCTGGATGCAGGAGCCGTCCTGAATCTGCTCAGCGATCAGGTTTCCGATGGTGATGCTGACCTCGTCCAGCTTCGGCGCAGGCAGGGTCGGAAGCTCACAGGTGTTTTCCACGAGTCCGTCGATCTGGCTGATGTGAAGCTGCAGGCCGCAGACGGCGCGCGGCGTGTTCTCGTTTACTTCTACAAAGATTCGCTTTGCCTTGTCGATCATAGCAGATGCGTAGGAGCCGCAGGAACCGAGACTGAAGTAGCCGTGCCGGTCCATCGGTGAGACGGAGATGCAGAAGGCATCGTAGTCATAGCCTGCCCTGATATGCCGGGGACAGTCACGGTAGTAGTTCGGAATATAGTCGGCAAGACCCGCTGCAAGGGCCGCTCGGGCCCCGGAACTGGCAAACCAGGGAACACCGGTGATCTTCCCTTTGTAGCTGCTGTCTGAGAGGAAGGGGAAGGGATAGGTGTCCAGCAGGAACTGTACCTGTACGCCGGAGAGCGCATTCTTCTCCGCTCTTCGGCAGACCGCCTCCATGATGGCAGGTGTCTGCGCTATGGCGGCGTCCATGCCGATTAGCCAGCCGTTTTCCACGCGGGCTGCGACATCGTCTGCGGACATCTTTTTCTGTTCATACAGAGCCTGATAATCCATTTTTTAAAAAACCTCCGTTGTTGATCAGCCGAATACGCTGAGCAGAAAGCCCGCCGCAATGGCAGAGCCGATGACACCGGCAACATTCGGACCCATGGCATGCATCAGCAGATAGTTGTTCCTGTTATAACGGCGGCCGACATCCTGGGCAACACGGGCTGCCATCGGAACGGCAGAGACGCCTGCAGAGCCGATCAGGGGATTGATGGTTCCGCCCGAGGTCTTATACATCACAATACCGCCACAGAGCCCGCCCACTGTGGAGATGGAGAAGGCAATCAGACCGAGGATGATAATCTTGATCGTATTCAGATTCAGGAAGTTCTGGGCAACCATCGTAGCCCCGACACTGGTGGCGAGGAAGATTGTGACGATGTTCATCAGCGCATTCTGCGCCGTGTCGGAGAGCCGGTCCGTCACACCGCACTCCCGGAACAGATTGCCCAGCATCAGGCAGCCGATCAGGGGAGCCGTGGAGGGGAGAAGCAGGATGACAAAGGTGGAGACAACCACCGGGAAGACGATCTTCTCGGTCTTGGAGACCTCACGGCTCTGTACCATCTTTACGGTACGCATCTTGTCCGTGGTCATGAGCTTCATGATGGGCGGCTGAATCAGCGGGATCAGCGCCATATACGAGTAGGCTGCGATGGCGATGGGACCCAGCAGTTCAGGCGCAAGCTTGGTTGTCAGATAGATGGCGGTAGGACCGTCCGCACCGCCGATGATGCCGATGGAGGCGGCCTGCGGACCGGTGAAGCCCAGCAGAACCGCGCCGAAGAAGGCGATAAAGACGCCGAGCTGGGCCGCAGCGCCGAGCAGAAGGCTCTTCGGGTTGGCCAGCAGCGGGCCGAAGTCCGTCATGGCGCCGACGCCCATGAAGATCAGGGAGGGATAGATCCCGGCCTTGACGCCGATGTAGAAGAAGTCCAGCAGCCCGCAGTGGGACATGATATGGCCGTAGCTGTGATAGTAGGGGCTGGAAGTGTCAAGAAAGGCCTCCCAGAGCTCCGGATGATAGAGCGCATTGTTGCCCATGCCGACAAAGTAACTCAGGTTGGAGAGCAGACAGCCGAAGGCAATGCCGCAGAGCAGCAGCGGCTCGAACTTTTTGGCAATGCCGAGATACAGCAGCACGAAGGCGATCGCGATCATCACGATGTTCTTCCAGCCGCCGTCTGTTGTGAAGAAGGCCGCGAAGCCGGATTCCAGGCCCAGCTTCTGCAGGACACCCATAATTTCCATCCGGGATCCCCCTTATCCGATCACGACAAGTGCCGCGCCGGTCTCGACCACCGCACCCTTGCTGACAACGATCTGGGCAACCGTACCGGCTTTGGGGGAGGCAATCTCGTTTTCCATCTTCATTGCCTCCAGAATCAGGAGAACGTCGCCCTCCTTCACCTGCTGTCCCTGTGTGACATTGATCTTCAGAACATTGCCGGGCATGGGGCTCTTTACCACCTCTCCGGCCGCTGTGGGACCGGCAGCAGCTGCGGGAGCAGCGGACGCGGGGGCGGCGGGAGCGGCGACGGGGGCTGCAGCGGGGGCAGGGGCTGCGGGAGCCGCGAGCTCGTACTCATCGACGAGCATGGCCTCGCCTGCCTCGACCTCAACCTCGTAGACCCGCCGGTTCAGCGTGACTTTATACTTCATCTTCAGTGACCTCCCGGATCGAAATAAAACGGAGTTCATTCAGCGGTTTGCCAAGGGTGTCCGCGACAATCGCCATGACCATGGCGGCGTCCCGGGGATCCGTGTTGTAGAGCTTCAGCTCACCGGCGGTGCCGGGAGCAGCCTTTGCGGGAGCGGCTTCCTTCGGAGCAGGAGCCTCAGAAGCTGCGGGAGACACGGCCGCGGGAGAGACGGTCTTCCGGGTCATGACTCTGCCCATGATCATGATGACACACATCAGCAGAATCAGACCGAAAAACACCACTGCATAGCCCAGCAGCGCATAGCCGCCGGCGTCAGGGATCGAGATATTCACGAGATCGTGCACAGGATCGTCCCCCTCTCTCAGAGCTGCTCGATGGAGTAGCGGACCTTCTTCTCCTCCTGCTGCCTGCGCTCCTCAAAGAACTTTTCGGCAACCGGCGGGAAGGCGATATAGCTCAGCACATCCTCTTCGCAGCGCGCGGTGTCGCCGAGCTGTTCGGCGGCCTTCTCGTAAAGATCAGAAGGCAGCGTCTCGGCATAGCGGCCCTCGATGGGCTTTTCGCCGCCGAGGATCTTCGCACGGACCTCCGGATTGATGGGAGCGGGGGTTCTGCCGTATTCTCCGCGGCAGTAGGCTTTGATCTCCGCCCCGACGTTCTTGTAGCGCTCTCCCGCCAGCACATTCTGTACCGCCTGGGTGCCGACAAGCTGGCTGGTGGGCGTTACCAGCGGGGGATAGCCCATGTCCTCGCGTACGCGGGGGGTCTCCAGCAGCGCCTCGTCGAAGCGGTCCAGGGCATTCATCATCTTGAGCTGGCTCAGCAGATTGGAGAGCATGCCGCCCGGGATCTGGTAGGTGAGACACTGGGTGTCCGTGGCCATCGAGATGGGATTCAGCGTGCCCTTTTCCAGAAATTCCGCCCGGATGGGCTTGAAGTAGTTCGCCATCTCCAGAAGCTTCCGGTCGTCCAGGCTGACATCGTAGCCAAACTCGCGCAGCGCGTAGGCGAGGGTCTCGGTGGCGGGCTGGCTGGTCCCGCCGGAGAAGGGGGAGATCGCGGTGTCGATTACATCGGCACCGGCCTCGACTGCCTTCAAATAGGTCATGAAGGCCAGACCGGTTGTGCAGTGGGTGTGGACCACGACCGGAAGGTCGACGGCGTCCTTGATGGCGGCGACGAGGTCGTAGGCGCTCTTCGGAGAGAGAATCCCCGCCATGTCCTTGATGCAGATGGAGGAGACGCCCATCTCTTTAAGCTCCTTCACCATCCCGACGTACTTGTCCAGCGTGTGGACCGGGCTGGTGGTGTAGGAGATGGCTCCGGAGGCCATGGCGCCGCTCTTTACGGTCTCTTCGACTGCGACTTTGAGATTGTCCGTGTCGTTCAGCGCGTCAAAGATGCGGATAATGTCGATGCCGTTGCGCACGGAGGCCCGGACAAAGCGGCGGACCACATCGTCGCTGTAGTGCTTGTAGCCCAGAATGTTCTGCCCGCGGAGCAGCATCTGCAGCTTGGTGTTCGGCATCTTTGCCCGGATCCTCCTGAGACGCTCCCAGGGGTCCTCGTTCAGGAAGCGGAGGCAGACGTCGAAGGTGGCGCCGCCCCAGCACTCCACGGAATAGAAGCCCGCCTGGTCGATGGTGCCGAGAATGTCCTCAAACTGATCGTAACCGAGCCTCGTCGCGACCAGAGACTGATTGGCATCCCGGAGTATGGTTTCGGTAAACTGTACTTTCTTCACGTTTTTGCTCCTTCGGCTCAGCGCAGATTCATCGGGGTGAGCTCAACATACTTCTCCAGCGGGGCATCCTCGAGGCAGAGCTCAATGATCTGCTTTCCGAGGGGATCCAGATCGTCGGTGAGGAACTCCTTCGTCTGCTCCTTGATGAAGTCTGTGAGGATCTTCGCACCGGCGTCATAGCCGTCAAAGCCGAGCTTGGACTGGTATTCGGGACGGAGGAAGGTGCGGCGCACGTACTGGCCGTCGATCTTCATCTCGTCGAGGGAATAGCCGAACACGGGGCAGCGGGCGGGCACAAGGTGCTTCATGCGGACGACGCCGTTGCGCCGGGCAAGATACTCTCTGGTAAGCCACTCGCCCATGAAACCGATGCGGTAGGCACCGATATGCTGGTTCGGGATCAGAATATTCAGCGTGTTGGGGCAGGCGATCATCTGACGGAGCAGAAGGTTTGCCTGGGTGATCTTCTTGCCGGTGCAGAAGGGCCAGTAGGATCCGACACCCTCGGACTTCAGGCCGGAGCCGGCATTGACGTCGGCGATCGACGGATTCTTAAAGCCGCGGGGGCAGACCAGACGCCAGAGCCACGCGAGACTGATGGGAACGAACTGCACCATGCCCATGACGCCGTAATTCGGGTCGGTCTCGGTGCTGGGCGGCATCCGCACGCCGAAGGAACGGACATTGACTTCCTGGGGCTGATTGCCCGGGATGATCCCCTCGATCATGTCGCGCGGGATGATGACACGCGGATTGGTGCAGGGCTTGCCGGTGGACTCGATGACATGCTCCCAGATCAGGCAGGTGGCACCGGGCGTGCCGTCCATGTTGAAGAATTCCAGCGGCTCGGGCGGATGAATGGAGATCTTCTCATACATCGGAACGTTGCCGTAGTAGTTGTCGCCGTCCATACGCAGAAACCAGCCGTCCTCGGCGTCGGCAATCACCAGATGGCCGGAGCCGTTCTGAAAGTCCTTGTGGCTGAGAATCATGTCGTCTGCGATCGGGCGGATCTTGCAGGTCTCGTTCAGGGTCAGGTAATAGTCCTCGCCGGAGACCAGGTGGGTACCGACCAGCACCTGCCCGTTCTCCTCCTTGTGGACCTCCTCCAGCATCTCGCTCTTGCCGCCGCCGGAAGCACCCTCGTGCATGAAGACGACCTCGTTCTCATAGGGGGTCTCCAGAAGCGCGGCGGAGGCGTGGTTCGTAACCCAGCCCTCGCTCTCGCCGATGTCCAGCAGCATCGAGAAGACGCCCTTCTTGGCGGAGGGACCCGGATAGAGGTTGTAGGCAAACACCTCGTGCAGATTCTCGCTGCGCTGATGGACGACCACCTGCCTGCCGTTGAAGTGCGTCATACGGAAGGGCGGCGCGACATAGATGATGGCGCGGGGAGTGTAGTCCCGGGGAATGTCGTGGATGCTGACGAAGCCCTGCATGTTGGCCAGGGACAGGGCAAAGAAGGCGGCGTTGGTCGGGCAGATCATCAGCGAGTCGTAGCCGAAGTACTTTCCGCCGGCACGGAAGGGGAGCATGATGATCCCCTGACTTTCAAACCACTCCATGGTCTCGGCACGGAGCTTGGAGAAGTCATAGCCGTAGACATCCTTGAAGCGGGGCTTGTCGGTGGGGAGGTCGTCGCCGATGCGCATGCAGTCCGGATCGCGGCGGCGCATATAGTCCTCCATGAAGTTCACAACAGGGCCGTTCTTGCAGCGCACGACCTCGGCCTCTTTGAATACGCCGCGGCCGGGAATGGTGTAGGTGACGTCATAACGGGAGGAGTGGGTCGGGCCGTAGCAGAGCTCCAGGAGCTGGTCTTTGGTCTCCGGGTAGCAGCGCCAGCGCGCCTTGGAGACGGACTGCTTCAGATCCTCGGGGAGGACAAAGCGGTTAAAGAAAGAATCAATAAACATGGCAGAACTCCTTAATCATGGATTTGTAAGAATATACACCAAATTATACGTCAGAATTTTATCATATTTTCCCTTTGTTTTCAATATGACAACTTTAATAAAACGGACCGCTTATTTGACGGGAATCACGGAGGCAGGAAAGTGAAAATAACGAAAAAACGGTTACAAAAGAAAGTAGTAGAATTAAAAGCCGGCTTATGCTATACTTCTAAACGTCAAAAAAGCGCCCGCCGTACGAAAAAACTTGCCAAACGGGCGCGTATGTGGTATCATGCCACGTCGGCGCCCCTCTGCGGGATGCCGAATCAGACTGGAAGGTGTTCTATGGAACAGTATATCATACGCGGCGGAACGAGACTGTACGGAGAAGTTGAGATCAGCGGCGCCAAAAACGCGGCAGTCGCCATTATTCCGGCAGCCCTGCTGGTGCAGGGGGTCTGCCGCATCGAGAATATCCCTCAGATCAGCGATACGGACACGCTGCTCACCATCCTGGCCGAGCTGGGAGCAAAGGTCAGCTATGTCAGCAAGAGCACGATCGAGATTGACTGTACCCACGCAAGCTATCAGGATGCCCCGTACGATCTGATGCGCAAGATCCGCGCGTCCTACTATCTCATCGGCTCGATGCTGGGCCGATTCGGAAGCGCCAAGACAACGATGCCGGGCGGCTGCAACTTCGGCGTCAGGCCGATCGATCAGCACATCAAGGGCATGCGGGCCCTGGGTGCGGAGGTGGATGTCCGGGGCGGTTTTGTTTACGCCGAAGCCCGGGACGGCCGCCTGCACGGGGCGAGAATCTATCTGGACAAGGTCTCGGTGGGCGCAACCATGAACATCATGATCGCGGCTGTCCTCGCAGAGGGCAGGACCGTGATCGAGAATGCCGCGAGAGAGCCGCATATCGTGGATCTGGCGAACTTCCTCAACTCCATGGGAGCGGATGTGCGCGGCGCCGGAACGGATACCATCAAGATCAACGGCGTGGAAAGTCTCCACGGAGGGAGCTATTCCATCATTCCCGATCAGATCGAGGCCGGTACCTACATGGTTGCGGCAGCCGCAACCGGAGGGGAGGTCCTGATCACCAACATCATTCCGAAGCATCTGGAGGGCATCAGCGCGAAGCTCCGTGAGACAGGCACTTCTGTCGAGGAGTATGTGGAGGGCATCCTGGTCAAGGGCCCCAGCGAGCTGCGCAGGATCAACCTCAAAACCATGCCGTATCCCGGCTTCCCGACAGACATGCAGCCGCAGTTCGGTGTGCTGACCTGTCTGGCAAAGGGGACCTCCGTCATCACGGAAGGGATCTATGACAACCGGTTCAAATATGTCAACGAACTCCGCAAGATGGGCGCAGAGATTCAGGTCGACGGCCGCGTGGCCGTGTTTGAAGGCGGCCGGAGGCTGACCGGAGCGCTGGTGCATGCCTGCGACCTTCGGGCGGGCGCCGCCATGGTGATCGCAGGGATGGCCGCGAGCGGTGAGACCCAGATCGAGGACGTAAACTATATTGAGCGCGGGTACGAGCGCTTTGTCGAGAAACTGAACGCCCTTGGCGCGGATATCCGGGTCCGCTACGACGAGGAGGATATGAGGCAGGGGAGACTGCTCTCTTCCTTCTGATGCTGCATATCCGGCTGATCTGCGTCGGAAAGCTGAAGGAGCGCTTCTATCAGGACGCCTTTGCGGAGTATCAGAAGCGGCTGAAGACTTTCTGCACGATGGAGACCGCAGAGCTTGCGGAGACCAGACTGTCCGACAGACCCGGAGAAGCCGAAATCTGTGCTGCGCTTCGCAGGGAAGCCGCCCAGATCGAGAAACAGCTGCTCAGAGACGCGAAGACGGTCTGTCTCTGTGTAGAGGGGAAGCAGATGACGAGCGAAGCTTTCTCCAGACTGCTGACCGGGACTGCGGCCTCGGGCAGACCGAGAATCAACTTTGTGATCGGCGGTTCCTTCGGGCTTGCGCCCGAGATAAAACAGCAGGCGGATTACAGACTGAGCATGTCAGAGATGACCTTCCCGCACCACCTGGCCCGGGTTATGCTGGCGGAGCAGATTTACCGGGGCTTTCAGATTGCGGAAGGCAGCAGATATCACAAATAATGCCGTCAAGGAGGAAAAAAATGCGCACATTCATGGAAGAGTACCAGCGCTGGCTGGACAGCCCCGCCCTCAGTGAGGAGGAGTGGAAGGACCTCAACGCGATTGCGGGGGATGAAAAGGAGATCAAGGAGCGCTTCTTTGCACCGCTGGAGTTCGGCACTGCAGGTTTGAGAGGAACCATGAAGACCGGCCTCCATAACATGAACATCCACATTATCCGCCATGCAACACAGGCCTTTGCAGATGTCATCTGCGCAGAGGGTGAGGAAGCAAAGCAGAAGGGCATCGTGATTGCCCATGACTGCAGGCTGAACGGACGCGACTATGCGGAGGAAGCCGCCTGCGTGATGGCAGCCAACGGGATCTATGTCCGGATTTTCGACGCGCTGCGGCCCACGCCGGAGCTGAGCTTTGCCGTGCGTTACTACGGCGCAACCGCAGGTCTCAACATCACGGCGAGCCACAACCCCAAAGAGTATAACGGCTATAAGGTCTACTGGTCTGACGGTGCGCAGCTTCCGCCGAAGCACGCGGACACCATTGCCAAACGCATGGCCGAGACCGATATCTTCACCTGCTTCAAGACCTGCGAATATGCCAAGGCCGTCGCAGAGGGAAAGATCAGCGTCATCGGAGAGGAGACCGACGAGGCCTTCCTCAGTGAGGTGATGAAGCAGGCGATCAATCCGGATGCGGTGAAGGCGGTGGCAGATGAGTTCCGCATTGTCTATACCCCGTTCCATGGCTGCGGTCACAAGCTTGTTCCGGAAGCCCTGAAGCGCCTCGGCATGAAGCACGTCTTCCCGGTGGCGGAGCAGATGGTGATCGACGGAAGCTTCCCCACGGTGGTGAGCCCGAACCCGGAGAATCCGGAAGGATTCTACCTGGCTGTGGATCTCGCAAAGAAAGTCGGCAGCGACCTGATCATCGGAACCGACCCTGACTCTGACCGCGTGGGCACCATGGTGCGCAGCGCCGACGGCAGCTACGTCACCATCACCGGAAACCAGATGGGTGTTCTGCTGCTGGACTACATCATTCAGGCCCGCAAGACCACGAACAGCATGCCGGAAAATCCGGGGACTCTCTGCAGCCTGGTCTCAACGCCGATGGTGCGGACGGTCGCCGAGAAGAACGGCGTCCACTTTGAAGATACCTTCACCGGATTCAAGTTCATGGCCGAGAGAATCGGCGACTGGGAAGCTGCGCAGAGCTATCACTATATCTTCGCCTTTGAAGAGAGCTACGGCTACATGGTAGGCGACTATGTGCGCGACAAGGACGCCGTGACCGCTTCCATGCTGATTGCCGAGATGGCGGCCTGGTATCACGCGAAGGGCATGACCCTGCTGGATGCCATCCATGCGCTGTATGAAAAATACGGCTGGTACATGGAGAAGACCCTGAATCTCGTGATGCCCGGCGTGGACGGGCTTGAGAAGATGCAGGCCCTGATGAAGGAGCTCCGCGGAAATCCGCCGAAGAACATCGCCGGCGAAGAGGTCATCCGCGTGCGTGACTATCAGGACGGCAGCATCAACGTCCTGGGGCTCGGCAAGATCGACAAGACGCCTTACTGGGGCTCGAATGTGCTGTACTTTGAGCTGGCGGACGGCAGCATCTTTATCGTCCGTCCTTCCGGCACCGAGCCGAAGATCAAGGTCTATCTGCTGGTGCGCGGCAAGGACGGAGCGGACTGCTCCGCGAAGATTGCGCGCTACGACAGCTACGCGCAGAGCCTCGGAAAATGAAACTGCTGACGCTCTTTCTGAGCTTTGCGAAGGTCGGTGTGATGACCTTCGGCGGAGGCTACGCGATGATCCCGATCCTAGAACGGGAGATCGTGGAGAAGCAGGGATGGGCGAGCAGCGAGGAACTGATGGACTATTACGCCGTGGGTCAATGTACCCCCGGCGTAATTGCCGTCAATACGGCAACCTTCATCGGTTACCGGGTCGCGGGAAATGCGGGGGGCGTGGCTGCGACGCTCGGCGTGGTGTTTCCGTCCCTGGTTATCATCACGCTGATCGCCGGGATCCTGACAAACTTCGCCGATCTCCCGGCGGTAAAGAGTGCCTTTGCCGCCATCCGCGTCTGTGTCTGTGTGCTGATCTTCAATGCGGTGCTGAAGCTCTGGAAGGGCGCGGTGAAGGACAAAGCAGCGCTGATCCTCTTTCTGCTGGTGTTCGTCCTGTCGCTGCTCTTCAGTGTCTCTCCGGTGGTCTTTGTGCTGCTCTGCGGTGCGGCGGGCATCGTCCTGACCCGGATGGGGGTGAGGGGAAAATGATCCTGCTCAGACTGTTCTGGGAGTTTTTCAAGACAGGGCTTTTCGCGGTGGGCGGCGGTATGGCAACCCTGCCTTTTCTCTATGACATGGGGGCAAAGACCGGCTGGTTCACCGAGGCAAAGCTTGCGGATATGGTCGCGGTGTCCGAGTCTACGCCCGGCCCCATCGGTGTCAATATGGCGACCTATGTGGGCTTTGAAACCGCCGGAGTCCCCGGCGCTGCGGTCGCGACGCTCGGCCTGATCTGCCCTTCGATCGTCATCATCCTGCTGATTGCCCGGGTGCTGAAGCAGTTTCGAAACAACCCGACGGTGGACGCCGTCTTCTACGGGCTGCGCCCGTGCTCCATCGCCCTCATTGCGGCAGCCGGCCTTCTGGTGGCAAAGATCACGTTTCTGAACCCCGGCGTCAGGACTTTCCCGGAGCTGCTGCGCTGGAAGGAGCTCCTGCTGGGGGTTGTTCTTCTGGTCCTGACCCGGGCGGTCAGTCCGCTGAAGAAGCTGCATCCGATTGTTTTTATCGCGCTGTCTGCACTGACAGGCATCGTGCTGCATTTTTAGGAGAGAACCATGATCGACAGAAGCATCGAAGTCGAGAGAATGGAACACGTCATCAGCGTGTTCGGATCCTTTGACCAGAATCTCAGGCTGATTGAGTCGGAGCTGAATGTGAAGATCCTGGACAGGGACAACCTGATCCATATCACCGGTGAGGAAGAGAATGTCATGCTGGCTGAGAAAGCCATCGGAGGACTGCTCTCCCTTGCCGCGCGGGGCGAGAACATCGACGCACAGAATGTCCGCTATATTCTCGGTCTGGTCCGGAGCGGTAAGGAAGGGGAGATCCAGAAGCTGGCCGGGGATGTGATCTGCATCACGGCCAAGGGAAAACCGATCAAGCCGAAGACCATCGGCCAGAGAGAATACTGCGACGCGATCGCGAAGAATACCGTGACGCTCGGCATCGGTCCCGCCGGAACGGGAAAGACCTATCTTGCGGTGGCGGCCGCGGTGGCGGCGTTCCGCGCCGAGAAGGTCAACCGCATCATCCTGACCCGCCCGGCCGTGGAGGCTGGCGAGAGGCTGGGATTCCTGCCGGGTGACCTGCAGAGCAAGGTGGACCCTTACCTTCGGCCGCTGTATGACGCGCTCTTTGACATGCTGGGGCCGGATACCTATCAGAAGTATCTGGAACGCGGGAATATCGAGGTAGCGCCTCTGGCTTATATGCGCGGCAGAACACTGGACGACAGCTTCATCATACTGGATGAGGCACAGAACACCTCACGGGAACAGATGAAGATGTTTCTGACCAGGATCGGTTTCGGGTCCAAGGTCGTCATCACCGGTGACATCACCCAGATCGACCTCCCGGAGGACAAGGTCAGCGGTCTGAAGGTGGCCATGAAGGTCCTGGAGGGGATCGACGACATCGCCATCTGCACCCTGACCGGCGCCGACGTGGTGCGCCACAGACTGGTACAGAAAATCATCGAGGCCTATGAGGTCTATGAAAAACGCAGCGGGCCGGAGGAAAGACCCGCGGCGGAGCACAGAACCGCCAGGACAGAAAGAGCGGGAAAGGAGGAAAACCGTGCACGAAATCGCAGTCAGCAGAGAAAAGAAAAACCTCGGCCACCGCAACGCCGCAGGCCTGATTAAAAAGGCGGCGGAGAGAGCGCTCCATGCCGAGGGCATCCGTGACGCCTGCCTGATCAGCGTGATGCTCACGGACGCAGAGGGAATCCGGCGTGTAAACCGGGAGTTCCGGGATACGGACACGGAGACGGACGTGCTGTCTTTCCCGCTGAACGAACTGACGCCGGGAGCCTTCGACCCGGAGGTCTGCGAAAGAGACCCGGAGACCGGCGAGATTCTGCTCGGGGATATGATGATCTCTCTGCCGGCCTGCGAGAGGCAGGGAGAGGAATTCGGCCACGGATTTGAGCGGGAGATCCAGTATCTCACGGTCCATTCGGTTCTGCACCTGCTGGGCTATGACCATCTTGACGAGGGAGAGCAGAAACGGCAGATGCGCGGAAGAGAAAAAATCATTATGGGGGACGACGGAACATGAATCAGACCAAATCAGCCATGATCACGATCTGCGGACGGCCGAATGTGGGCAAGTCCACTCTCACCAATGCCCTTGTGGGAGAGAAGGTTGCCATCGTATCCCCCAAGCCGCAGACGACCAGAAACCGGATCACGGCCATTGTGAACCGGGGAAGCACACAGTTCGTCCTGATGGATACGCCGGGCTTTCACCGGCCGCGTACGAAGCTGGGAGACTACATGGTCAGCGTCGTACGGGAGAGCGTGGCGGATGTGGATCTCGTCCTCCTGATGGTAGAGCCGATCCCTTCGATCGGGCCGCAGGAGGAGTCCCTGATCGCACGGATTGAGGAGCAACAGCTGCCCGCCGTGCTGGTGATCAACAAGATCGACAGTATCGAGAAGGAAAAGCTGCTGGAGGTCATGGCGGTCTACAGCAGGAGGCACGGCTTTGACGCAATCCTGCCGATCTCCGCGAAGACGGGAGAGGGTCTGGACGAGCTTCTGTACGAGATGGAAAAGGCGGCTGCCGAAGGGCCGCACTTCTTCCCGGACGACATGATCACCGACCAGCCGGAACGTCAGATCTGCGCGGAACTCATCCGGGAGAAGCTGCTCCGCAACCTGGAGAAGGAGATCCCGCACGGCACGGCGGTCGAGATCACGAAATTCTCGGAACGGGAGAACGGAATCGTTGACATCGAAGCGACCGTCTACTGTGAGAAGGACAGCCATAAGGGCATCATCATCGGAAAGAAAGGCGCCATGCTGAAGAAGATCGGGGAACAGGCCCGCACGGACATGGAAGCCTTTCTCGGAACGAAGGTCAATCTGCAGACCTGGGTCAAGGTGAAGGAGAGCTGGCGGGATTCGCTGGCTCAGCTTCGCAACTTCGGATATACGGACTGATGTTCCGGACGCTGGACGCACTGGTTCTGCGCGAGGTGCGCTTTCGGGAGTCCGACCGCATTCTGACTGTCCTCACGGCAGACAGCGGGAAGCTGACCCTGTCTGCCCACGGGGCCCTGAGCAAAAAGAGCCGGATTGTTGCCGCCACGCAGCAGCTCACCTTCTCGGAGCTGACGCTGTTTGAAAAAAACGGCCGATACTCTGTAAGAGAGGGCAGTGTGAAAGAGAGCTTCCAGGGCCTGAGGCAGGATCTGGAGCGCTTCGCACTCGCAAGCTATTTTGCCGAGTGTCTGGAGCGTTTTGCGGGAGAGGATCAGCCGGAGCCAGAGCTGATGCAGCTCGGTCTGAACTGCATCTTCGCCCTGAGCGAGGGGCTGGGGAGCTGCGGAAAGATCAAGACGGCCTTTGAAACCCGGCTCGCGGGCATCGAGGGCTATGCGCCTCTCACCGAAGGCTGCGCCGTCTGCGGCCGTCCGGATCTCCGGGAGCCCCGGTTCCTGCCGGAGGAGGGACGGCTGGTGTGCCGTGCCTGCCGGCAGTCGGGACGGGCGCTTCCGCTGACGGAGGACGGCGTATCGGTTCTGCGATATCTGCTGGAAGCACCGGCGAAGCGCATCCTGGCCTTCCGGCTGCCGGAAGACGAACTCCGCCTTCTTGAGAAGGTCTCGGAGGAATGGCTGCTGCGCTGTGCCGACCGCAGGCTCCCGACGCTCGAATATTATAAAAGCATCCGCGGCTTCACAGAGGGATCAGGCCCCGTGTGAAGCCGCGGATGAATATATCCGGATATGCTGTGCTGTCTGGAGAAGCCGCGGAACGATCCGTTATTTCAGCGTAATGAAGCTGCTTTCGTCTGCGCCAAATTCCGCGCTGCGCTCTGTGCGCTCGCTGCGCTCCCGCCGTGTGGCTGTGGAGGAGACGGTCGGAGAAGGACGGCTGCTGTTGGCAGAACGGAAGGCGGTGTGAGCCGACTGGATCGTCTCCAGCGAATTGCGGAGGCTCTCCTCGGCCTGACGCATGACGTCATCGACATAGTCCCCTGCAATACGGCGGAGTTCGGCGCTCTTCGCCTCGGCAGAGGAGATCATCTCGGAACTGCGAGCCCGGGCGATACGGATGACTTCCTGCTCCTCCACGAGCGCCCGTGCCCTCTCCTCGGAGCTCTTTCGAAGCGCTTCCGCTTCTTTCTTCGCGTTCCCGATGAATTCGTCGCGGGCAGCCACCAGCCGTTTGGCTTCCGCAAGGGAAGACGGCAGCGCGGCTTTTACCTCGTTGATGATGTCCAGCGCCTTCTCACGCTCGATGATGCACTTGTCGTTGCCGAGCGGCACACCCCAGGCCTCTGAGATCATGCTGTACAGACTGTCCAGGAGTTCTATGACGTCTCCGCGTTCCATCAGGCTTTCCTCCATTGCTTTGCTTTTTCTTCAATATCCGCAATCAGCTCGCTGGGTACGAGTCCGGTCAGATCAGCGCCGTATCTCGCCATTTCTCTCACAACGGAGGAGGAGAGAAAGGTGTATTTTCCGCTGGCAGTGAGAAACATCGTTTCCAGTTCGGGATTGATGTTCTTGTTGATCAGGTTCATCTGGAACTCATAGTCAAAATCTGACGCGGCGCGCAGGCCCTTTACGATGACGGCGTTGTCAAACTGCCGTGCGTATTCTGCCAGCAGGATGGAAGAGGACTCCACATGTACATTCGGATAGCGGATGACAGCGCGCCTCGCCATGTCTACCCGCTCCTCTACCGTGAACATCGGGGAGGTCTTTGTGGCATTCACCGTGACACAGACGACGACCTCGTCGAAGATCCTGGAGGCCCGGCGGATAATATTCAGATGGCCCAGCGTGATCGGATCAAAACTACCCGGGCAGATCGCGATGCGTTTACTCATATCCTCACACAGCATCCTTTGTAAACAGGCAGATTTTCACGCTTCCGTAGGTCTTTTCTCTCAGCTTCCGGTAAGGAGGCTTCATCTCCGGAAGCGCTGTTCCAGCGCGTGCCTCACAAACTATTATACCACCTTCGTTCAGGTTGTCAACGGAATTTATCTTTTCCAGTACCGCGGTATAAAGTCCCGCGTCGTAAGGCGGATCAATCAGGATAACGTCAAAGCGCTCGCCGCGGCTGAGATAACTCAGCGCATCGGTTTTCAGAACCCTGCCCGCCCCTTCCAGACGGCAGAGAGAGAGGTTCTGACGGATCAGCTCGACAGAACTGCGGCTGCTGTCCGTAAAGACGGCTTCCCGGGCGCCGCGGCTCAGGGCCTCGATCCCAAGCTGGCCGGTCCCTGCAAAGAGGTCCAGTACCCGCCTGCCCTCCAGATCGAACTGCAGAATATTGAACATCGCCTGCTTTACCTGGTCGGCTGTCGGCCTGACCCCGTCGCCGGAAGGACTCTTCAGCTTCCGGCCGCCGGCAATCCCTGTTATGACTCGCACGGTTCCTCCTCCTGACCCGCAGATGCCTGTCCGGACATCTGCTGCAATGCGGAATGGTCCTGCTCCTTATGAAAATGGCGGAAGACCTGCTCTGCGGCATTCCGGGGCAGCGCATCCTCCAGCTCCGCAAGCGAGGCACTCTGAATCCCCCTGAGGGAACGAAAGCGCTTCAGAAGCTCGTTCCTGCGTTTCGGGCCGATCCCGTCGATCCCGTCAAGCTCAGAGGCAAAGCTCTGATTCCGCAGACTGCGCTGATAGGTGATGGCGCTGTTGTGGGTCTCCTCCTGGATGTTTCCGATGAGGGAGAATACCGCCTGATTTCCACTGATACCGATCTCATGGCCTTCGGCGGTGATCAGCGCCCTGGTGCGGTGGCGGTCGTCCTTGACCATGCCGCAGCAGGGCACGGAAAGGCCGAGCTCCTCCAGCGCTCGCTGTGCGGTGGAGGTGTGCACCTCGCCGCCGTCGATGAGAAGCAGGTCGGGCAGGGGCGAGAACTTTTCGTCCCCGTCAAGATAGCGCTGGAAGCGCCTGGTTACCGCCTGATACATGCTGGCATAATCGTCCTGCGCTTCCAGATCCCGGATGCGGAATTTCCTGTAGTCCCGCTTCAGGGGCTTTCCGTCCTGAAATACCGTCATGGCGGCGACAATCCCCATGTTGCCGAGGTTCGAGATGTCGAAGGCCTCGATCCGGTGGGGAAAGGTCTCGAGATCCAGCGCCTTCTGGAGCCATTCCAGGGTCTTGCTCCGCCGCTGTTCGAGGGTGGTGCGCCGAAGGATCTCCTCCTGTGCGTTCAGCTGTGCGCTCTCGACGAGCCGGAGTCTTTCGCCCCGCTTCGGAACCTCAAGAGAGACCCGCTTTCCGGAGCTTTCGCCGATCAGCTGCTCCAGCTCCTCCCGGTCTTCCAGCTCACAGGGGAGCAGGATGGTTTTCGGGGGAGAGGCGCCGCCGGCAAGGTAATACTGGCGGACCAGGGCGGCTACGGCTTCCGCGTCGTCCTCCAGGGGCTCCTCCAGCATCTCGATGTCCTTGGCGACAAGGTCGCCGCCCACAAAGTGCAGCACCGCAAAGCAGCACTTTGCCCCGCGCCGGAAACCGACGGCGTCCGTGTCGGTGAAGACCGTTGCGACGACACGCTGCCGGTTCTGCAGCCCTTCAATCGCACGGATCCGGTCCCGCAGCTCCGCAGCGCGCTCAAAACGCAGCGCCTCAGCGGCGGATTCCATCTCCTGACGCAGAGCGGAGACCAGATCGTCGCTCTTTCCGTCCAGGATCATGGCGGCCTGGTCACATCTCACACGGTAATCCGCGGCGCTGCTGTCAGCAAGACACCAGCCGGCACACCTGCCCATATGATAGTTGAGACAGGGGCGGTCCCTGCCGATATCCCTCGGAAATACTCTGGAACAGTCCGGAAGAAGCAGTGCCTTCGTGATGGAGTCGATGATCTCGCGGCTCCGGCTCCGACCCCCGAAGGGACCGAAGTAGGAAGCACCGTCCTTCTCCGCCCTGGCCGAGAGCTCCATGCGCGGATAATCGGCCTGCCGGTCCATACGGATGAAGGGATAGCCCTTGTCGTCCTTCAGGAGAATGTTATAGTGCGGCCGGTGCCGTTTGATCAGAGAATTCTCAAGCACCAGGGCTTCAAATTCGCTGGCTGCGACGATCACCTGGAAATCCGCAACCTTCTCTGCCATGGCGGCCACCTTGGGCAGGTGCTCGCCATGAAAGTAGCTGCTGACCCGGTTTTTCAGCTTTTTCGCTTTGCCCACATAGATGACCGTCCCGCTCTCATCCAGCATGATGTAGACGCCGGGCAGGAGGGGGAGCCGGTTGGCTTTCTCAAGGAGAGTTTTCCGGATGTCTTCCATTGTATCAGTCCGAATTACCCGTCGGATTTCGGTCCGCGTTCTGTTTGCCTAAGAAAGAGAACTGCCCTTGCGTACCCGCAATGGCAGTTCTGATCTGTATGTTGCCAATCGGAGGCAGCTTACTCGCTGAAGTCAGAATCGATCAGCGCGGAAAGCGTTTCGATCGCTTCGTTCTCATCGGCGCCGTCGGCAATGATTCTCACTTCCGTGCCCTTCACAATCCCAAGGGAAAGCACACCGAGCAGGCTCTTTGCGTTAACTCTTCTCTCTTCCTTCTCAACCCAGATGCTGCTCTTGAACTCGTTTGCCTTCTGAATAAAGAAAGTCGCGGGTCTTGCGTGAAGACCAACCTGATTGTTGATGACTACCTCTTTGCTGACCATCTAAGTCACTCCTTATAATCGTTCGTAATGAAACAATGGTCTGTTACACCGGTAAATACTTTATCAAATTTTGGGCTTTCCGTCAACAGATTTTGTCTCTTTCGTTGTTTTGCCTATTTTTCACCTGTGTCCTGCTGTAAATTTATTTCAGTTCGACCACGGTGACGCCGGCTTCGCCCTCACCGTAGCGCCCGAGGCGGAAGCTTTTCACAAGTTTGTTGCGGCGCAGCATCTGCTGCACAGCGTCCCGCAGAGCGCCGGTGCCCTTGCCGTGAATAATGGTGACGGTTCTCAGCTTTGCCATGACGGCACTGTCCAGATAGCGCTCCGCGGCCAGAACCCCCTCCAGCGTCTCCATACCCCTCAGATCGATCTCGGGAGCCACATGCATGATGCGGGCTCCGGTCGCAGCGGGGGGAGCGGTTTTTTTCTTCACCGTCTCCTCGCCCTCCAGCAGCAGGAGATCCGCCTCCTTCGCAGTGACGGTCATGATTCCTGCGCGGAGGGTCACGCTTCCGTCCTTCGAGACAGAAAGCACCTCTGCCTTCGTACCTACCGAGCGGATCTTCACCATGTCTCCGGGCCGAAGCGCACGGGAAGATTTCTTCTCTTCCGCCTGCGGAAGGTCTTCCTGGACCCGAAGCAGGGCTTCCTTCTCATTCAGCCTGCGGCGGAGTTCGGTACGGGCACGGTTGATTTCGTCGGTCTCCTGCTCTTCGTTGATCCGTCGCCGCATCTCGTCGAGCTCGGCGTACACGCTGTCTGCGGTCTCGCGGGCTTCGTCCAGGATCCGCTGGGCATCGCGTCTGGCCTTCACCTCGGCTTTGTCCAGACGGACGGAGAGCTCAGCCCGCAGAGAGGCTGCCTTCCGCTCCTCTTCCTCCGCCTTCCGCTTCAGCCTGGCCGTCTCCTCGCGGTCCCGCTCGAGGGCCTGCCGGGTCTGCTCCAGTTTCTCGATGGTCGATTCAAAGCTGTGGGTCTCGGTCCCGATCCGACGGGAGGCATCCTCAATAATGCGCTCGTCCAGGCCCAGCCGCTTCGAGATGGCGAATGCGTTGGATTTGCCGGGGATACCGACCAGAAGGCGATAGGTCGGGCACAGGGTTTCAACGTCAAACTCGCAGGAGGCGTTCTGAACGCCGGGCTCGTCGGTGGCGTAGACCTTGAGCTCGGCATAGTGCGTCGTCGCCGCAATGACTGCGCCGCGACGGCGGGCTTCCTCAATGATCGAGACGGCAAGCGCCGCGCCTTCCGTCGGGTCGGTTCCGGCGCCCAGCTCGTCAAAGAGCACCAGCGAGCCGGCTTCGCAGACATCCAGGATCCCGACAATATTCTTCATGTGGGCGGAAAAGGTCGAGAGATTCTGCTCGATGCTCTGCTCGTCGCCGATATCTGCCAGAATGTGGCTGAAGACCGGCAGTGCGCTCCCGTCGGAAGCCGGAATGTGAAGGCCGCACTGGTTCATCGCCGAGAGAAGGCCCACGGTCTTCAGGGCGACGGTCTTTCCGCCCGTATTCGGCCCGGTGATGACCAGCGTGTCAAACTCTTCACCCAGAATCAGGTCGATCGGAACGGCCTTCGCGGGGTCGAGAAGAGGATGCCTTGCCCTGCGCAGGATAATACCCTTCTCCGAAAACTCTGCCGGCACGGCATTCATCTGATAGGACAGCTTCGCTTTGGCGAAGATCAGGTCAAGCCGGACCAGAAGGACGCAGTCGGAAGAAAAGTCGTCAGCGTGTTCCGCACACTCCGCAGAGAGCTCCGCCAGAATCCGTTCGATCTCCAGCTTTTCCTTTGCTGCCAGCTCCCGCAGCTCATTGTTGGCCTTCACGGCAGCCATCGGCTCGATAAACAGTGTCATACCGGAGGACGATATGTCGTGTACCAGACCAGGAACCATGCTCTTGTGGTCTGCGCGTACCGGGAGAACATAACGGTCGGAGCGCATGGTGATGATCGGCTCCTGCAGCGCCTTGGCATAGGTGGGAGAGGAGAGGATCCTGTTCAGCGCATCTCTGGCGCGCGCAGAGGCTGCCCGCATCTTCCTTCGGATATCCGCGAGATCCGATGAGGCGCTGTCGGCAATCTCGTCCTCAGAGGGGATTGAGGTGAAGATCTTTTCTTCCAGATAGCGGTTCGCGCGCAGCCCATGAAAAAGACTGTCGATGCTGGTCTTTTCCTGCCCGCCTTTCTCGTCGGCCAGATAGGACTTGCAGAGCCTGGCACAGCGGGCGAGGCCTGCGATGTGCAGAAGCTCCCTGGTGTTCAGCGCACCGCCGAGCCGCGCACGTTCCAGCGCGGGACGGATGTCCTTCACACCGGAGAAGGAGGGACTGCCTCTGAGCGTCATGAGTCTGGCCGCATCGGTGGTCTCCAGCAGCCGTCGCCGGACTTCTTCCGGATGTGCGGAGGGCTCCAGCTCTCTGGCCGCCTGTCTGCCCAGCTCAGACTCCGCCTGCCCGGCCAGCATGTCCAGAATGGCGGGCAGCTCCAGGGTGATGAATGATTTTTCCATACTTGGGCTCCTGTTCTCCTTCCAAGCAGCGATGTGCTGAGTGTAACACAGTTCCGCCGATTTGTCCATGCTTTCGGCTCCGCCTTCGGATGTGGCGGTTTCGGTGCCGGACTTGTAATTTTTATAAAAAAACAGAAAGCAAAAATTGACAGCGGGGCCAAAATGTGATATATTATAATGATATAATACTGATCGAATGCATATCTCCAGGAAAGGCAGGCCTGATCCCCGTAGAAACTACAGAAACCAGAAAAGAACGCGCGATTCTCGCAGGGCTGAACGCACAGAGCATGGACCGCCGTGAACGTTCCACCGACAGCTCCATGGAGGAGCTTGCCGCGCTGGTGGAGACCGCCGGCGGCGAACCGGTTGTCACCCTCATACAGAACCGGCCTTCGCCCGATCCCCGGAGCTTCATCGGCGACGGAAAGATCCAGGAGATGAAAGAGCTGATCGAGAAAAACGACTGCGACCTTGCCGTGTTCGACAACGAGCTCTCTCCCACTCAGATGCGGGCTCTGTCAGAGGACCTCGGCATCCGGGTTCTGGATCGTTCCGGGCTGATCCTTGATATCTTTGCCCAGCGGGCCCGTACCAGAGAGGGCAAGCTTCAGGTCGAACTTGCCCAGTACCGCTATCTCCTGCCTCGCCTGACCGGTATGTGGACCCACCTGGTGAGACAGACCGCCTCCGGCGGCAGCTCTCCGATCGGGACCCGCGGACCGGGCGAAACCCAGCTGGAGACAGACCGCCGGCATATCCGGCGCAAGATCCAGAAACTGGAAGAGGAACTTGCAGAAGTGCGCAGGGTAAGAGGAACGCAGCGGCATCTGCGGGAGAAGAACGCTCTGGCAGGCGTGGCCCTGATCGGTTATACAAACGCCGGAAAGTCCACCCTCCTGAACCGTCTCACAGGCGCGGACATCCAGGCGAATGACAGGCTGTTCGACACGCTGGATCCGACCACGCGGCGGCTTCGGCTGAACGAGAGACAGGAGGTCCTGCTTTCGGACACCGTCGGTTTTATCCGCAAGCTTCCGACCCATCTGGTCGAGGCTTTCAAGGCGACGCTGGAGGAGCTCCGATATGCGGACGTGCTGCTGCATGTGATCGATATCTCGAATCCCGAATGGGAGGAGCAGGCCGAGACCGTGGAGATGCTGGTGCGTCAGCTCGAGGCGGAGAAGACGCCCTGCCTGAGGGTCTTCAACAAATGTGACCGGTATTTCGGCATCCTCCCGCACGGGGAGGATGTGGTGTGCATCTCGGCAAAAACCGGGGAGGGCGCGGATGCGCTGGTCCGCAGACTTGCGGAGATGCTCTCGGGCAGCCGGCAGGAGACGGAGCTGTTTCTGCCCTATAGCGATGCCGGGATTGCGGATACCCTGCGCCGGGAAGCGGAGATTCTGGAACTGGAATATGCAGAGGACGGAGTGCGCCTGCGCGCAGTACTGACCCCGGAGCTCTTCGGAAGGCTGAAACGGTATATCCCGGGTTATGCGGAACCGAGAGAGGAATGGGAATGATGATCCGATTCACCATGCCCGCAGGACCGGGAGAGTCAGAGCTCAGCGAAAAACGGTCTCGCTTCCTCGGACACCTGATTCCGGTCGGCACGGAGGAAGAGGCAAAGCAGTTTATCTCTGAGATGAAGCGAAAGTATCACGACGCGAGACACAACTGCTGGTGTTACCGGATCCGGGACGGGGCCGAGCGCTTTGCCGACGACGGAGAACCGCAGGGCTCGGCGGGGATGCCGATGCTGGAGGTGTTCCGCCGTGAGAACGTCTATAACTTCGCCTGTGTGGTGACGAGGTACTTCGGCGGTGTGCTGCTGGGCACCGGAGGGCTTTCACGGGCTTATTCCGGCGCCGCGAAGGAAGCGCTCCAGGCTGCAGGGACCGTTGGATGCGAAGAACTGGCAGAGCTGGAGCTCGTATGCGGCTACGGTATGCTGGAGCGCTGCCAGGGTGAGCTGGAGGCTGCCGGCGCGACGATCACGGAGATACAGTATCATGCGGAGGTCACCGTTGCGGCAAAGCTGCCGGAGGAATGCTTTGATGCGGTATGCGATCGGATCCGGGAGCTGAGCAGCGGAAGGATCGTACCAAGGAAGAGGGGAGAACAGACGGTATGAGCTGCCCGAGAGAGGAACGCGAGAAGCTGGAGCGGCTTCTGGTCGGAGAGCACGGTGTGCGGGCGGAAGAGTCCCGGGGGAGAGAGAACCCCGAGGAGGAATGCAGGATCCGCACCTGTTTCCAGAGAGACGTAGACCGGATCACGCACAGCAAGTCCTTTCGGCGGCTGAAGCACAAGACCCAGGTGTTTCTTCAGCCGGAAGGGGATCATTACCGCACCAGACTGACACACACCCTGGAGGTCAGCCGCCTGGCCAGAACCGTCTCCCGTGCACTGAGACTGAATGAGGACCTGACCGAGGCAATCGCGCTGGGACACGATCTCGGACATACCCCCTTCGGCCATGCGGGAGAGCGCGCGCTCGACAGCATTCATCCGGGCGGCTTCCGGCACTATGAACAGAGCCTTCGCGTCGTGGACCTGCTGGAGCGGCTGAACCTTTGCTACGAGACCCGGATGGGGATTCTGAACCATACACACGGCGCTCCGGACGATACCATGGAAGCGACCTGTGTGCGGCTCTGTGACAGGATTGCCTATATCAATCACGATCTGGACGATTCGATCCGCGCGGGGCTGCTGACCGCCGACCAGGTGCCGGACAGGATCCGGGAGGGCTGCGGAACGCGAAACAGTGTCCGGATCAACAGCTTCATCAGCGACCTGATCGACTCCAGCGACGCGGACGGACTGCGGATGTCGCCGAAGATGCAGGAGCTGTTTGAGTATTTCCACAGCTTCATGTATTCGGACATCTATACAAACCCCGTGGCAAAGGGAGAAGAGAGCAAGGTCGAGGGAATCCTGTCCGCGCTCTACGGCTATTACATCCGGCATGCGGAGAAGCTGCCGGCCGACCTCTCAGGGATCCTGGAGACTGAGGGCCCGGAGCGGGCGGCCTGCGACTACATCTCGGGGATGACGGACGGCTATGCGATGGAAAAGTTCGGGGAGCTCTTTATCCCCTTTGCCTGGACTGTGAAATAGAAAGAACTCCCGGAGGGAGGGGAAGAGGATGGCGTTTCCGGAGAGCTTCCTTGAGGAGCTCGTCTCTCGCAATGACATTGTTGATGTGGTCGGAAGCTATGTGCAGCTCACAAAGCGGAGCGGAGCCAACTACTTCGGACTCTGTCCTTTCCACAACGAGCGCACGCCCTCCTTCTCCGTCAATCCCTCCGAGCAGTTTTACTACTGCTTCGGCTGCGGCAAGGGCGGCGGCGTGATCAACTTTATCATGGAGATCGAGAATCTCCCGTACCCGGATGCAGTGCGCAGCCTCGCCCAGCGCGCCGGCATGCAGGTGCCTGAGGAGAGCTATGACCCCAACGCGAAGCAGAGAGGCAGACTGCTGGAGGCGAACAAAGAGGCGGCGCGCTGGTTCTATGCCCAGCTCTCAGAGCCGGGCGGTAAGCGCTGTACGGACTATATGCAGGAGCGGCGCATCTCGCCGCAGACTGCAAGGCGCTTCGGCCTGGGCTATGCGCCCGACACAAAGGGGAGCTTCCTGCGGCATATGCGGGACCAGGGATTCCAGGACTATGAACTCCTGAACGCGGACCTGATCCGCAAGGGCGACTACGGATACTATGATACCTTCCGGGACCGGCTGATGTTCCCCATCATCGACGTCCGGGGGGATGTGATCGGCTTCTCGGGCCGTGCACTGGGCGATGCCGGGGCAAAATACCTGAACAGCCGGGACACGCCGGTGTTCAACAAGGGAAGACACCTCTTTGCGCTGAATCTCGCGAAGAAGTCCAAAGCGGGCTACATCCTGCTCTCGGAGGGAAACATCGACATCGTCTCGCTCCATCAGGCCGGCTTTGACTCGGCGGTGGCGTCGCTGGGCACCTCTCTTACGCCGGAGCAGGCGAGACTTCTGAGCCGATACACCAACGAGGTTATCATCGCCTATGACAATGACGGGGCGGGCATCAAGGCTTCCCAGCGGGCGATCGGGATTCTGGAGCGGCTGGATCTGAAGGTCCGGGTGCTGCGGATGGAGGGCGCGAAGGACCCGGACGAGTACATCCGGACGAGGGGGGCCGAGGCGTTTCGGAACCTTCTGAAGGCGTCCGAAGACCAGATCGACTATCGGCTCAACTCCGTTACGGCGAAGTACGACCTGACGCAGGACAGCCAGAAGCTGGCATATCTGCAGGAGGCGTCGGCCCTGCTGGCTTCGCTCCCCAATCCGGTGGCGAGACAGGTATACGCCATCCGCGTCGCCGGACAGGCAGGAGTCGGGCAGGATGCGGTGATTGACGAGGTGGAGCGGCAGCGCAAACGGCTTCTGGGCAGGGCGCGCCGGAACGAAGAGCGCGAGACGTTCCGACCGGAGCGGAGTGCGCAGCCGGAGGCAAAGAACCTGCGGTACCTGAATCCGGAATCCGCAGTGGCGGAGGAAGGCCTGATCCGGCTGCTGTTCCGATATCCGGAGTACCGCAGTGAGCCGGAACTGCCGAAGCCGGAGGAGTTCAGCTCCGAGGCTCTGGCAAAAATCTATGCCCTGCTGCTCAGGCGGCTGGAAGCGGGCGGAGAGCTCAGCGTCAACAGCTTTTCATCGGAGCTGAGTCAGGACGAGATGAATCTTACCGTCAGCCTTCTGCAGAAACCGGAGCTTGCCTCCGGCAGTGCAGATGCGCTGAAAGACTATATCCGGAAAATCCGGGAACAGAAAGAGCGGGCCGCACAGAGCGGGGTCCCTGACCTGAACGCACTGGGCCGCAAGCTCAGAGAACGAAAGGGGTACCACCAATGAACGATGAACTCATTCTCTCCGAAGAAGATCTGAAGTCCATGGCGGACAAACTGATCGAAGAGGCTGCAGGGGCCGACATCAGCGAACAGCAGGAGCTTGAGATCATGCCGGCCAAGAAGAAGGGGCCGAAGAAAAAGGACACGGCTCCCGACAACCGGCCGCCGGAGGAACGCCTGAATGAGCTTTTTGAGAAGGGAAAGAAGGCCGGAAAGCTCAGCGCGAAGGACCTGGAGCTACTCAATGAGCTGAATCTGGATGCGGAAGCCATCGACAAGTTCTACGAGTCGCTGGATCAGGCCGGAGTCGACATAGACTATGCGACAGCCGAACTGCCCGTACTGGATGACGACATGCTGCCGGAGCTGGATGACCTCAGCAATGTTGAGACGGTGCCGGAGGAAGACCTGGCGGATACGGACGCGCTGATGGACAGCTTTGCCACCGATGACCCCGTCCGGATGTACCTGAAGGAGATCGGAAAGGTCCCCCTGCTCACGCCGGACGAAGAGGTGGAGCTGGCGAGAAAGATGTCCGAAGGCAGCGAGGAGGCAAAGCGGCGCATGACCGAGGCCAACCTCCGCCTCGTCGTCTCCATCGCCAAACGCTATGTGGGACGGGGCATGCTGTTTCTCGATCTGATCCAGGAAGGCAACCTGGGCCTGATCAAGGCGGTGGAGAAGTTCGACTATACCAAGGGCTACAAGTTCTCAACCTACGCGACATGGTGGATACGCCAGGCCATCACCCGTGCGATCGCGGATCAGGCCAGAACCATCCGGATTCCGGTCCACATGGTCGAGACCATTAACAAGACCATCCGGGTCTCCCGCCAGCTTCTGCAGGAACTGGGACATGACCCCAGCGCGGAGGAGATCGCGGCTGAGATGGACCTGCCGGTGGAGAAGGTCCGGGACATCCTGAAGATCGCGCAGGAGCCGGTTTCACTGGAGACGCCGATCGGTGAGGAAGAGGATTCGCACCTGGGCGACTTCATTCCCGACGAGGATGCATCCGAGCCCTCCGAGGCGGCTTCCTTCTCCCTGCTTCGGGAGCAGCTTGAAGAGGTGCTGGATACGCTTGCTCCCCGGGAGAAGAAAGTTCTGGAGCTGCGCTTCGGCATCATCGACGGCAGAACCCGCACCCTGGAAGAGGTCGGGAAGGAGTTCAACGTGACAAGAGAGCGTATCCGCCAGATTGAGGCGAAAGCGCTTCGCAAGCTCCGCCATCCCAGCCGGAGCAAGAAACTGAAAGATTTTCTGAACTGAATCAAAAAACAGCCGGCCCGGCGGGGTGACCCGCCGAACCGGCTGTAACTGTCATTGCTGTGTATGCTTTGCCATTGCCTTCTGCAGAAAACGTTCGGAGTTGATGATGAAACGGGTATGGGAGCCCTTGCCTATGACCTCGCCGCCGGCACTTGCCTCCACCCTGAAGACCAGGCGTCTGCGGTCGACCTCCACGAGCACGGCTGTCGCGGTCACGGTGAGGCCGAGAGGTGTCGGCGCATCGTGCGTCACATGGATCTCCGCGCCCACGGTTCCCTCACCCTCGGAGAGAAAGGGCTGGACGCTCTCCAGTGCGGCCTTCTCCATCAGGGCGATCATCGAAGGTGTCGCGAAGACCTCCAGTGCTCCGCTGCCGACCGCCGCGGCGCTGTTTTCATGCGTGGCGAGGACGGAGGCAGAACCCCTTATACCGGGCTGAAGCGTCATTTCAGCGCTCCCTTGATCACCTCGGCCAGCCGCTTGACACCCTCAACCAGTTTCTCGTCAGTGGCGTTGGAGTAGTTCAGCCGCATGCAGTTCTTGACAGCGCCGGAGGGATAGAAGCCGTCGCCGGGGACGAAGGCAACCTTTTTCTCCAAGGCAACGGGAGCGATATCGCGGGTGTTGATATAATCCGGGAGCTCGCACCAGGTGAAGAGACCGCCGTCCGGATCCGTGAACTTCACACAGTCCGGGAAGGTCTCGCGCATCGTGCTGATCATAAGCTCGCAGCGGTGCTTATAGACGGGCAGGATCTTCGAGACATGCGCATCAATGTCGAACATCTCGAGATACTTTGAGATCGCCATGGCATTGATTGTTGAGGTCTGCAGCACTGCGGCCTGGGCGATGAGGTTCACCTTGCCGACAATGGCAGAGCTTGCGGCGATCCATCCGATCCGCATGCCGGGAGACAGAATCTTCGAGAAGGTGCCGAAGTAGATGATAAGTCCCTTCGAGTCCATGCTCTTGAGGGCAGGCAGAAATTCACCCTTGAAGCGCAGGTCGCCGTAGGGATTGTCCTCGATGGCGGGAATCTCATATTTGCTGATGATCTCCATGAACTGCTTCCGGCGCTCCAGAGGCCAGGTGCGGCCGCTGGGATTCTGAAAGTCAGGAATGATGTAGATGAGCTTGACATTCTTCGTGGTGGCGAGGATGCGATCCAGCTCTTCCATGATCATGCCGTTTTCGTCTGTCGGGACCTCGACAAAGTTCGGCTGATACTGGCGGAAAGCATTGATGGCGCCGAGATAGCTGGGGCTTTCCAGCACGACAACGTCCCCCGGATTCAGAAAAAGCTTCCCGATGAAGTCCAGCCCCTGCTGGCTGCCTGCGGTCAGGATAATGTCTGCAGGATCAATGCTTACTTTGTTTTTGGCGAGCATACGCTCCGAGATCTGCCTGCGCAGCGGTGCCCAGCCGTCTGTGGCGCCGTACTGCAGGGCGACCGCACCCATCTCGTCCAGCACGGCATCATAGGCGGCCTTGATATCCTGAGTCGGGAATAGCTCCGGCGCAGGCAGGCCTCCGGCAAAGGAGATGATGTCCGGCTTTGACGCGACGGCGAGCAGCTGACGGATGTCCGAGGCGCGGATACCGCCCATTCTTTCGGCAAACTCTACCATAATGAGAACCTCCGTTTCTTATATGATTTGCGGTTGACGCTGCGCTTATTATAACACAGGTTCTGCCCGCTGTAAAGCAAGCAGAACCTGTGATTAACCCCGAAGGCTTCCGGGCGTGCAGCTGAAGCTGGAGACAAATGCCCGGTGAAAGGAGGAATAGTCCTGAAAGCCGCAGGCGGCAGAGGCTTTCACCGCCGGGACTCCCTCCCGGATCATACGCGCCGCCCGGAGAAGCCGCTTCTCTCTCACGTAGGCATGGACGCCGCACCCAGTCTGGGCCTTGAACAGCCTCATGAAGTGGTAACGGCTGAGCCAGGCTCTCTCTGCCAGAGCGTCAACCGAAAGATCGCCATCCAGATTTTCGTTAATGTAGGAGAGAATATCGCGGATCTTCGGATTCATCTGTTCGGAGGCTTCGGACACCGTCGGAATCAGTCTGCCGATGAGAATCATCAGCTGAAGCATGAAGGTGTCCCGCATGGCCTGGGAGGAGTCAAGCTCGTAGCTCCGGAACAGTGCGGACAGGGCTGCCCACTGCTGCTCATCCGGGACCAGAAGATGCCGGCTGTCCTCGTCCGCCCGGTCAAAGCAGTCCATCAGCCGGGCATCCGGCAGCGTACGGCTGAAAAAATCCCTGTCCAGATAGACGATGATCCGCTCATAGGGTTCGCTCCGGTCGATCACAGCCTTATGAATACAGTGATGGCGGACCAGCAGAATGTCCCTCGGGCGGAGAAGATAGTCCTCGTTTTCAACAAGGTAGTTTACCTTCCCTTCGATCATCACGACAAGCTTGTCAAAATCGTGAAAGTGAAAATCGCGTTCCTGGCCGGCGGTGTCCCGCAGATGAAAATAATGGTAGTTCTCCTGCAGATATCCCGCTTTTTTGTATTTCTGATCCATCTTATCTCATCTCTCTCCGGCATATGCCCTGAGATCATAAATCTTCTTCTGCACGTTCGGCGTCCTCCGCTTCCGATCCATGGAACCTGTCTCCTTTCGGCCCTGGCTGTGGTTCAGATTATAGTACTGTAGACGGTGTTTTTCAACAACGAACTGTGTTCCAGGAGCATGAGACAGCAGACGCGACACAGAAGTGCTGCGCTCTTGAACTTTTGGACCTGACATGATATGATACGCCAAAACAGTGATACGCCTAAACAGCAGAAACAGAGACATATAGAGAGACGGTGGAGCATGGCAAGAGAACTGGAAGAATACCAGCGAATTGAACAGAGCATCAACAAGAAGTTCCATAAGACCCTGTGGCGGCCCTTCGTGAATGCGCTGAAGCAGTATGAGATGATTCAGGCAGGGGATCGGATCGCAGCCTGCGTCTCCGGCGGAAAGGATTCATTCCTGAATGCAAAGCTCCTTCAGATGCTCCAGCGCCACAGCGATGTGCCGTTTGAGCTGGTTTTTCTTCAGATGAATCCCGGCTATAATGACGAGAATCAAAAGAGGATCGAGGAGAACGCAAAACGGCTGCAGATCCCGCTGACAGTCTTCGAGACAAACATCTTTGAGGTGACCGAGAGCGTCGGAGGCGCACCCTGCTATCTCTGCGCCCGGATGCGAAGAGGCTATCTCTACAGCAGGGCCAAGGAACTGGGCTGCAACAAAATCGCCCTCGGCCATCATATGGACGACGTGACCGAGACCACCCTGATGGGGATGTTCTACGGATCCCAGCTCCAGGCGATGCTGCCGAAGCTGCACAGCCGGAACTTTGAGGGCATGACGCTGATCCGCCCCCTGTACTGCGTGCGTGAGGACGACATTCTGGCCTGGTGCCGATACAACGATCTGCGGTTTATCCGCTGTGCCTGCCGATTCACGGCGAACTGCGATCAGGACGAGAACGGAAACGGGGGCAGCAAGCGGAAGGAGATGAAGACCCTGCTCCGCGAGCTGCGGAAGAACAACCCGAACATTGACCGAAGCATCTTCAACAGCATTCATGATGTGCATCTGGACACCTTCCCGGGGTATAAAACGGAAGGAATATGGCACAGTTTCCAGGAGCACTTTGACAGGGAGGAAAAGGATGGATAAGAGGCTGGAGCGGATCCTGCCGCGGGTTCAGAAGCCAGCCCGCTATACCGGCGGAGAGTATAACCAGATCCTGAAGGACATATCGGAAGTGGAACTCCGGCTTGCCTTCTGCTTCCCGGATACCTATGAGATCGGGATGTCCAACCTGGGGATGAGCATTCTTTACCACACAATGAACAGCCTTCCCTTCGTATGGTGTGAGCGGGTCTTCGCCCCATGGGGAGACATGTACGACGAGATGAGAAAGGCCGGAATTCCGCTCTACGCCCTGGAAAGCGGAGACCCTCTCTCTGCCTTTGACTCGATTGCTTTCTCCATCGGATATGAGATGGCCTACACTACCGTGCTGGATATGCTGGATATGGCGGGGCTGCCGCTGCGCACGGCAGAACGGAAGAATCTTCTGCCTCTGGTTTGGGCAGGGGGCACTGCCGGCGTGAATGCGGAACCCATGGCGCCGTTTATTGACCTCTTTGTGATCGGCGAAGGGGAAGAGGTCAACAACGAGCTTCTCACTCTGCTCCGGCAGGCAAAGCGGGAGAACTGGACGAAGGAACAGTTCCTGATCCGTGCTTCCCGGATCGGAGGGATTTACGTACCGTCGCTGTATGAGGTCTCGTACCGGGAGAACGGCCGCATCGAGAAGGTGACTCCGAAGGCCGGGGCCCCGGCGAAGGTGACGAAACGGATTATACAGGACTTTGATGCCGCACCCTTTCCGACAAAGCCCGTGGTGCCCTCCACCGAGGTGGTGCACGACCGCGTGAGCCTGGAGCTGTTTCGCGGCTGTGTCCGGGGCTGCCGATTCTGCCAGGCGGGGCATGTGTACCGTCCGATCCGGGCGAAGAAGAAGGAGACCCTGATCCGCCAGGGGATCGAGGCGCTGCAGAACACGGGGTATCAGGAGCTCACGCTGCTGAGTCTGTCCTCCAGCGACTACCGGGAGCTGCCGGGCCTCTGCGACGGGCTGCTGGAGTACTGTGAGAAGCGAAGCATCGGGCTTTCACTTCCGTCCCTGCGTGCGGACAATTTCTCGATGGAGCTGATGCAGCGCCTGCAGAAAGTGCGCAAGAGCGGCCTGACCTTTGCCATGGAGGGAGGAAGTCAGCGCCTGCGTGACTGCATCAACAAGAACGTCACAGAAGAGGACCTGCTGCACACCTGCGCGATCGCTTTCGCGGGCGGCTGGAACAACGTCAAGCTGTACTATATGCTGGGGCTGCCCACCGAGACGGATGAGGATATTCTCGGGATCGCCGAGATGGCGAACCGGGTGCTGCACTGCTGGAGAGAGAATGCAAAGAACAAGAACCGCGGCGTCCGGATCACCATCTCCACATCCTGCTTCATCCCGAAGCCCCACAGCCCCTTCCAGTGGGACGCTCAGATCCCGATGGAGGAATATATGCGCCGGGTCAACCTCCTGCGGAACGCCATTACGGCGAAAAACGTCACCTACAACTGGCACGACGCGGAGACAAGCCTGATCGAGGCCGTGCTGTCCAAGGGCGACCGCAGGGTAGCGGAGGCGATCGAGCTGGTGTTCCGCCGGGGAGGACGGCTGGATGCCTGGACGGACTACTTCTCCTTTTCGCGCTGGATGGAGGCGTTTCGGGATACCGGGGTTGACCCGGCTTTCTATGCCTCCCTTGAAATCCCGACGGATGCCGTGCTGCCCTGGGATCATATCGACGTCGGAGTCCGCAAGGGGCATCTCCTGCGCGAAAGAGAGCGGGCATATCGGGCAGAACTCTCGCCGGACTGCCGCAGGCAGTGCTCTGCCTGCGGTGCGGCAGGGCTTCTGATGGAGGGACGCTGCGATGGATAAACTGAGACTGCGTTTCGAGAAGACCGGGAGAGCGGTCTGGATCTCACACCTGGATCTGATGACGACGATGCAGAGAGGCTTTGCCCGGGCGGGGCTGCAGCTGCAGTATTCCGAGGGCTTTAATCCGCATCCGCTGATTTCGATCCTGCTCCCGCTCTCTGTCGGGACGGAGAGCGTATGCGAACTGATGGATTTCCGACTGAGGGAGGAGACAGATCTGCCTGCCCTGCCAGAGAAGCTCAGCAATTCTCTTCCGGAGGGAATACGGGTGACCGGGGTCTGGCCCGGCGAACGCAAGGGTGCGCAGCTCAAGTGGCTGGAGATCGAAGGCCGGCTGGAATATGACGGGAGAGTCCCGCCTGCAGACCGTCTGAAGGAGTTCTTCGAGAGGGAAGACATCACCATTGAGAAGAAAACAAAACGCGGGATCGGACAGGCGGATATCCGGCCGGCGATCCGTGAGATCGGCTTTGAGGAAGGAGAGAAGTGTCTGCTCCTGAGGGCTGTTGTCTCGGCGCAGGAGCCGACGCTGAATCCGGAGCTTCTCGTTTCGGCGCTGAGGCAGCTGGAGCCCGGTCTGGCGCCGGACTTTGCAAAATTCAGACGGATCGAGACCTATGATGTGGAAATGAGGGTGTTTCGGTGAAGATCGCCTTTTTTGCACAGGACCTGGGTGCCGGAGGCATCCAGAAAAGTCTGTACAATATGCTTCGGAACCTGGATTATTCGCAGGTAGAGGCGGAACTCTTCCTGTTTGAAGAAGGTTGCTTCTTCCCGGAGCCCCTGCCGGAAGCGCTGGAGGTCCGGGTGCTGCCAAAGCCGCCGAGAATCTGCAGCTTTCTGCCCTTCGATCTTGCGAGGAAGCTCTGGCATCCCGACTGGACGCAGTACGGCCCCTATGATGTGGCGGCGGATTTCAACAGCTATCAGTTCTCCTGCGCCTGCGGCGCACTGGGAGTCCCGGCAAAAAGAAGGGTGCAGTGGATCCATAACAACGTGGAGATCAAACTCCAAAACGAGTGGAAATACCGCGTCCTCTGGCACTTCTTCAAGGGCAAGCAGAAGTATTACGACGGATTTGTCCCCTGCTCCGCCGCACTGAAAGAGCCCTTCATCCGGGCGTCCGGAAGAGCGGACGCGGAGTATACCGTCATCGCCAACTACATCGATGTCCCGGAGATCCGCAGGAAGCAGGCGGAGGACCCGGGAGAACTCGGGCTTTCGGCAGAAACGGTCAACGTCGTCGCCCTTGGTCGCCTCTGCCACCAGAAGGGATACGACATCATGATCCGCCTGTTTGCAGAGGCGGCCCGCATTCGTGACGACCTGCGGCTCTACATCATCGGGGACGGCGAGGATCGGGAGACACTGGAAGCGCAGGCAAAAAAAGAAGCGCCGGGGAAGATCATCTTCCTGGGCGCGCAGGCGAACCCCTATGCGATCATGGCACGGATGGACGCATTCCTCTCCACCTCGCGATATGAGGGACAGCCGCTGAATGTCGAGGAGGCGAGGGCGATCGGTCTGCCGCTCTACTGCAGCAAGAACCTGGAGGCTTATTCCGAGGGGCTGCGGGGCTATGAAGAGAAGGAACTGGTACGGTCGCTCTCCGAACTGAAGCGGGAGGAGAAGCACCCGGACGACCTGAAGGCTTATAACGATAAGATCCTGAGAAGCATCAAATCTCTGGCAGAATCATAGATGAAACCAGCAGACACGCAGGCCGGTACCGATAACTGGCCTGCGTTTTCCGTGCCGTCAAATCCATAACGCTGTTCCCCAAAAACAGACTTTTTTCCGTTTTGGGGAACAGAGTATACGCAACAGAGCTGCCTCCACTGTCTATCGCAGCAATCCCAGACGCAGGCCGGTACTGATACTGAGCCTGCGTTTACCGTGCCCGGAAAAGTCCACCAGGATCAGATCGCCCTGAATCTCAAGGACCGTGCCGGTGCCGAAGCTCCGGTGTGTGACCTGGGAACCGGGACGGATGCGTGCGAGGAAGGATTCCGGGCTCTCTCCCGGTGCTGCTTTTTTCCGCCCGGAAAGGAGGCTGGGCTTAACAGGCTTCTCCGGTTTCGGCAGCTCTTCAGCGAGCTCCGCAGCAAAGCCCGGCTGCCCCTTGCAGAGAAAGACGCAGAGCTCATCTTTCGCACGGGTCATCGCAACGTAGAACAGACGGCGCTCCTCCTCGTATTCCCGCTTCTTCCCGTCGTCCGTGCATGCAGCATAAGAGCGGGACGGGAGGATCCCGTCTATGACGTCCAGAAGGTAAACGCGGTCGTATTCCAGCCCCTTGCTGGAGTGGACGGTGGAGAGTACAATCCGGTTTTCGGGGCGGTTCTCGTGGGTGGCGACGGTCTCCCGCAGACGGTTCAGCTTTTCGACCAGCGCTGCGGTACCGGGAAGCCCGGACGCGAGCAGGCGCAGAATATAGTACTTTCCACTGTCCAGACCGCACTGCTCGGCATAGCGGCCATAGCGGATGGTCTCCCAGATTCGGGAGAGTGCCGTCTCGGCACGGTCGTGCAGCAGCCGACGAAGCTGCCCGGGCAGCCGGATGACCTGATCCCTCGACCAGTCCCTGAGCTCCGGTGAATCCCGGAGGGCGATCAAAGGCGGCTTCCCGCTTTGCCGGGATTCCGACACAGCCCACAGGGCGTCCTTTTTTGAGATACCGGCGCCGAGCTTGTAATAGAGCTTCAGAAACAGCTCAATGCTGTCCTGCTCCGAGGCGAAGCGGATGATATCCAGTATGTCGCTGACGACGCGATGGGAGAAGAAGACATCCTCAAAATTCCGGCAATTGTACGGAAGCCCCATCGCCTCAAAGCGGTCGATCAGGGGAAGGGCACTGTCGTTGTTACGAAACAGGACTGCGGTCTCGCGGTTCCAGGAAGGGGCTTCCTTCAGAAGCCATTGGATCTGAGCCTCCCGGGTGTCGACAGGGATCAGACGCACCGGCAGGCCGCTCCCACGGGTGGGGACGATGGTTTTGCGGTGACGGAAGCGGTTCTTTGCGACAAACCGGTTGGAAGCGTCGATGATCTCGGGGGTGGAGCGGTAATTCTCCTCAATCAGCAGAATCCACGCCCCGGGATGTTCCACCGAAAAATTCACCAGGGCGTCCGGCCAGGCTGCGCGAAAGCCGTAGATGCTCTGGTCCTCATCGCCGACCATGAACAGGTTCTCGTGCCTGGAGGCCAGAAGACGGATGATCTCGTGCTGGACACGGGAGCTGTCCTGCGCCTCGTCAACACAGTAATAGCGGTAACGGTCCTGCAGAGAGGAGAGCAGCTCGGGCGACTTCTGAAGCAGCGCGAGAGCGTAGAGCATCTGATCGTCATAATCCATCACCCGTTTTGCCCGAAGCGCGGTGTTGTATTCCCGAAACAGTTCGGAGAGCTTCCGGACCGGAGAGTGCAGCGCCGGAATCTCACTTTCCGGAAGCATCATGTTCTTGATATATGTTATGGCCGTGCCGAGATCGCGGAGATCGCTGTCCTCGGGATAACTTTCGCAGACCCTCTGCCAGACCTCGCGAAGCAGCTTTCCGCGCTCGCCCTCGTCCAGAAGCGTGAAGGGGCTGCGGCCGAACTTCTCTCCCGCGTAGGAGATGATGCGGGCGGAGATGCCGTTGATGGTCCGAAACTGCAGCTGCGCAGCCAGCTCTTCGCCGAAGGATTCCGAGAACCGCGTCCGCATATCCCGTGTCGCAGCTCTCGTATAGGTCATGGTAAGGATGGATCGGGGATCGATCCCGCAGCAGAGCGTCATATAGCCGAGCCGGGTGACGAGGACGGTGGTCTTTCCGCTGCCGGGGGTGGCGAGAATCAGCACCGGCCCCCGGACAGCGAGCACGGCTTCGCGCTGCTGAGGATTCAGATGAGACAGAAATTCGCGGTCAAAGCGCTCAAACTCCATACAGGGTCAGAAGACAATGGAACGGGAGAGCTCTGCGGCAGCTTCCTCTCCTGAAAAATACGAAACCAGTGCCAGCGCAAAGGGAATCGCCGTACCCACGCCCCGGCCGGTGATCACGGTCCCGTCGACTGCAACCGGACCGGAGCAGGGGAGCGCTCCGGTGAGCTCATCCTCCATGCCGGGATAACAGACCGCTTTCTTTCCCTTAAGAATCCCGGCCTTTGCCAGCACGGTCGGTGCGGCGCAGATCGCGGCAGTGAGCCTGCCGGAGGCGAAGAAGTCCTGAAGCAGGCGGAGCAGACGGGCGTCATCGGCGAGGTGAAGTGTGCCCGGCATGCCGCCGGGGAGCACGATCCCGTCGCAGGCGGCAAAATCTGCCTGAGCAAAGCCGCCATCCATCGAAACCCTTATCCCGTGGGCACCGGAGACCGTATCGGTGTCGGCAAGAGAGAGCATGTCGCAGCCGAATCCTGCGCGCCGAAGAAGGTCGACGACCGTCAGGGCTTCCACTTCCTCGAAGCCCTCAGCGAATATGACAGCGATTCTTTTCATGGTTTGTTATTCCTTTCCGTGATCTCATCTGTTTGATAATACCGGAGACGGCATAAGAAATCCCCTCTGCCGGAGACGACAGAGGGGATGATATGCAGAAACGATCAGAACTCGAGGTTCTTGTCGGTCTCCTTGCTGAAGACGTGGACGACATTGCCCTGGAACTTGAACTGGACTTTGTCGCCGATGGCATAGTGGCCCTTCATGTCGATGGTCGGGACAATGATAATCACGTCGCGTCCCTCCGCACTGACGTGCAGATGGACGGAGGAGCCCATCATCTCGGAGACGTCGACCGTGGCGGAGATGCCCTTCTCGTCGGCAGCGCAGAGATCCGTGTGCTCCGGACGGACGCCCAGCGTGACAGCCTGGGACTGGACGTTGTTCTTCAGGAGGCGGGCCTCCTTCTCAGCGTCCATCTCGACCTTGTAGCCGCCGAGCTCGACGAAGTACTTGTCGCCTTCGCGGATCAGCTTTGCGTCAAACATGTTCATGACGGGCATGCCGATGAAGCCGGCGACGAAGAGGTTCGCAGGATGATCGAAGACTTCCTGGGGAGTGCCGATCTGCTGGATGTAGCCGTCGCGCATGATGACAATCCTGTCGCCGAGCGTCATGGCCTCGGTCTGGTCATGCGTGACATAGATGAAGGTGGTGTTGATGCGCTCGCGGAGCTTGATGATCTCGGCGCGCATCTCGTTACGCAGCTTGGCGTCGAGGTTGGAGAGCGGCTCGTCCATCAGCATGACCTTCGGGTCACGGACGATGGCGCGTCCGATGGCAACACGCTGTCTCTGACCGCCGGAGAGCGCCTTCGGCTTGCGCTCGAGGTACTGGGTGATATCAAGAATCTCTGCGGCTTCGCGGACCTTCTTGTCGATGACTTCCTTCGGTTCCTTCCGGAGCTTCAGGGAGAAGGCCATGTTATCATAGACCGTCATGTGGGGATAGAGGGCGTAGTTCTGGAAGACCATGGCGATATCGCGATCCTTCGGGGCAACGTCGTTGACAAGCTTGCCGTCGATGATCAGCTCACCGCTGCTGATCTCTTCAAGTCCGGCGACCATACGCAGCGTGGTGGATTTACCGCAGCCAGAAGGACCGACGAGAACGATGAACTCCTTGTCGGCGATGTCGAGGTTGAATGCCTGGACAGCGACGACGCCTTCATCGGTGATCTGAAGATTGACCTTCTTCTTTTCCGGCTCATCCGCCTTTTTTTTCTTTTTCTTCTGCTCGCCGCTTACAAAGGGATAGACTTTCTTGATGTTTTTCAGCTGGACAGTTGCCATACTTCCGACTCCGGAGACCCGGCCTCCGCCAGAGATCTCCTCACGGCCGCCCGCACAGGAGCGCGCCGCATTACGACAGGTCTCCACACTGCCGCACCCCGAGCCAGGGGACGAACACTTCCTCCTTATTAAAGCTGTATACGGCTTAGAAAATGGAGAGCCGCATACGCAGTCAGATTAGAGCCCGTAAAAGCTCGGAAATATTATAGCGGAAACAGCAGGATCTGGCAAGTAGAAAAATCATCCCTGTTTTTGTGAAAACCGTACAAAGGGAGCAGAAGCTTCCTTTGTACGGTTAGAGAACGTTTTGTATCGCGGCAGGGCTTTTCGTGTTCAGAGGAGGGACCTCTTCAGAAAGAAGCCGCAGGAACGGAATGCTGTCCGGGGACAGAGACCCGCGTCAGCCGTTGTGGTCGTAATAGGTGTCCATGGCGGGATTGCCGTTGGGCAGCAATGCATTGGTGATCTCGTCCAGCACGACATTCCCTTCCATATCATAGACAATCCGATGGTTCAGCGTGCGGATCCCTTCTCCGATATCGTCGGAGAAGTAGTATTTCTCCGGTTCCAGCTTGATCTTATAGCCGGGACGGTCCGGGTAGGCGGGCTCAATGAAACGGTCGTAGGTGAACTGCCAGCTCCAGCTGTTGTCAAACTCGACCGGCATGAAGTCGTCCTCCTCCAGTGTGCCCCAGATCTCGAAGGTGAGATCCCGTGCCTCCGTGTCGCAGTAGGCGACAATCCTGATCGGATAGGTCTTGTTGTTGCGGAACTTGAAGTCGATGGCACGGCCGCCCTCGTCCGGGATGGTCACCGTAGCATCGGTGCCGAGCTGCATATAGTGGACCGGAAAGTAGTGGTTCTCACGCTCAACCGTCTCCATGAAGGCAAAGAGCGTGGCGGCGTAGAGTGTGCTGGAGACCTGACAGGCGCCGCCGCCGATCTCATCCTTGACGTCGCCGTCCACATAGGCGGGGGCGGGGAGAAAACCGGCCTCGGTCGTGCGCTGTCCGACTACGGTGTTGTAGGCGAAAACATCACCGGGATAGAGAATGGTACCGTCAATCTTGGAGCTGGCGAGCTGGACATTGCTGCAGCGGTTTTCAGTGGAGTTCATGTAGTTGGTGGTGCAGGCACCCAGAAGATCGTGAAACAGGGTGTCACGGAGCTGCCGGCCGGTCACCGACGGCCAGGTGACAGTCATGGGAATATCGATCTCCTCCGCAGGACCGGCAGCATCCCAGAGCTGCTGCGCGGTACTAACGTCAAAGCTGCATCCGACGACTTCGTCAATCACTTCGAAGCGTCCGTCGTCCGTAAAGCTTGCATCACGGGGCTCCTTCTGCAGCTCTGTGTGGATTGCCTGAAAATCCGGAGCTGTCAGCGGCGAGACGAGCCGGTCAAAGAACAGCTCGGTCTTTCCGGAGGGGATGGCGCTGCAGATCTCATCCGTGAGCGCGTCGGTATCCAGGCGGAGCTGGCCCCAGCCCTTGCGAAGGACAAGCCTGCCGCCCTCGTAATCCGGTGTGTACTCCGCCTCACCGAGTAAAGTGCTGATGTCGGCTTCGTGCTGAGCAATGCAGGAGCGGATATAGTCCAGATCCGCGCTGCGCGGGTCCGCTTCCACGCTGACGGAGGAGGTGAGACAGCGAAGGTAATAGAAGGCGTTGCTCAGCACATCCCCGCTGCGGCCGCAGGACCAGACAAGATCTGCCATCTCGTCGGCAGATGCCAGCAGGCCGCTGCGCCGGGTGTCGACCTCAAACTGCTGCCCGGCAACGGTGGTTACAGTGAGCGGATGGGAGAGCCGGTCCTGCCAGCCGTGGGCGTTCAGCGTATCGGTGACCTGCTCCCTGGACATCCGGCCGACAGGGATGTCACCGAGCATGAGGTTCGGGAAGGTGGTGTCCACTCCGTCAACGGACAGGACAAGAACCAGCGTGCCCCCGACAAGCAGGATCAGCACCAGAAGAACAGCGACAAGAAGGGTACGAAAAGCTTTCATGGTAAAACTCCGAAGAAAAAACTCATAAGTTTTCATACTATAGCACGTTCGGCGGAGTTCTTCAAGAGATTTGAAGCAAGATTCCCTGAAGATTGCGCACAGAAAGCGCTTGAAGAATCCCGCGCGCTGCGGTATGATAATAAAAAACGCCGATGAGGAGATCAGTTACTATGCCAACCATGCCGATCGTTGTAGTGGGAAATGTGTTTGTGGATTTCAAAGGCTTCCCTGAAGGTGTGTTTGTACCCACAGGGAGAAACGCGGGGCGGGTGGAGATTGTCCACGGAGGAGTCGGACGGAACGTGGCAGAGGATATTGCCAACGTGGATCTGAAACCCCGCTTCGTCAGCATGGTGGACAACACCGCGCAGGGGGCGGAAGTGCTGCGCCGGCTGCAGAAGTGCAGGGTTGACACGCGCTTTGTCAGTGTTGTTCCGGACGGCATGGGCATCTGGCTTGCGGTGATGGACAACAGCGGGGACGTCGTCGCCTCGGTTTCCAAAAGACCGAAGATGGATGCGATGCTGAAGCTGCTGAACGAGCAGGGGGATGCCATTTTTACCGATGCCGCCAGTATTGTCATCGAGATGGATGTAGACAGAGAGGTTGCCGAGGCCGCCTTCCGGCTGGCGGAGAGCTACGGCATCCCCGTGTACGCGCTGGTTGCGAATATGGGCATCGCCCTGCAGAGACGCGAACTGATCCAGAAGACGGCGTGCTTTATCTGCAACCTCCAGGAGGCGGAGATCTTCTTTGCGGACAATTTTTCGGATATTGATCCGGAACTGCTGGCCGCGGAACTGCAGAAGCGGGTCCGTGCCGGCGGCCTGAATGCAATGGTGGTCACTCTTGGCTCCAAAGGCGCCGTCTATGCCGAGGCAGAGGGAAGCAGCGGATTCTGCCCGGCAGTCCCGGTTCCGGTATATGACACATCGGGAGCCGGGGATGCATTCTGCGCAGGGGTCAGCATCGGCCTGAGCTATGGGAAGACTCTCGCGGAGGCCTGTGTGATCGGCTCGCGGCTTGCCTCTGCCACCATCAAGGTGGCAGAGAGCGTGTGTCCGCACTTTCGGCCGGAGGAGTTCGGCCTGACGGGAGCGGAGGAATAGACTGCCCTGCCGGGGACAAATCCGGAATCAGGCGGCTCGGGCCTGACAGAAACAGAAATCGGGAGAGACAGAGCCTGTACGGCGTCTCTCCCGATTGTGCTGTCTGAAGAACCTGCCTTTCAGGCAGCGTGCGGTCTCAGCAGAAGAAGTTCTTCAGTGTTCCGATGCCTTCGATTTCGATCTCCACCGTGTCGCCGGGCTTCAGCCAGTGAAGCTCGTCTTTGTACTCCATGGCCGTTCCGCTCGGTGTCCCGGTGAAGATCAGATCGCCGGGTTCCAGCCGGACATATCTGGAGGCATAGCTCACGATCTCGGCACAGTTGAAGATCAGATCCGAGATATTCCCATCCTGCCGGAGCTCGCCGTTTACGTAGCTGCGTATCGCGTGCGGGCGGAAGGCGTCAAAATTGTCTGCTGGAACGATGACAGGGCCGACAGGGGCAAAGCCGGGCATGGTTTTGCCAATCAGCCACTGACCGCTGCGGGACTGGCTGGCACGGCAGCTCAGATCGTTGCCGCAGGTGTAACCGAAAATGCAGTCCTTTGCCTCTTCTTCGCTGACGCCCCAGGCCGTCCTGCCCATGACGATGACCAGCTCGGCCTCGTAATCGTAGCTCAGCTCCCAGGGGGGGAGCTCGACACTTGCACCGTCAAAGGTGAGGGCATTGGTGAACTTTGAGAAAATGGTCGGGGTCTCAGGAATGGCGAAACCGGCATGCTCGGCATGAGAACGGTAGTTCAGCCCGACACAGACGATCTTCGAGTCCGGGCGGACAAGGTCAGTGACCTGGATTCCCCTGGGATTTGTGTTTTCCATGACAGCCTCCTGTAATTTTGATAATCTTTCTGAAGCAGGCTGAAAGAACCTCTGCCTGCTGCGGCGTACGAACGGAACGCGGAAGGGAGCGGCAGCCTCTCAGAGCGGAATCTCGACCTGCTCAGCCAGCTCCTTCAGCCGGCGCTCGATCTGGTCAGAGATCTCATGAAGCATCCTGCTGTTGAGCTCGGCGAGCTCCGGGGAGTCCGTGCTGAGCAGGAGCTTCTCATAGTTGGACCTGATCTTGCTGCGGATGGCATCCATCCGCCGGGCGGAGATCTCACCGGGAGCAGACCAGCGGAGCCGGGGAAGGAGATGCGTGTCCCCGGAACCGAGTTTCAGAGAGGTCGGAATCCGAATACGGGGCCCTTCCACATGGGGCAGAATGCTGGACAGCGCGATCCGGCGCAGGGACAGAGGGAGATTCGCCACCATGATTTTGTCATCGATCGCCTTCTTGCCGAGCACATGGCTGACCGTGAGGATCAGGAAGGAGAGAATGAATCCGATCAGCATGCCGACGGGACCTTCGCTGATGAGCACAACGCCGCTGCCGCCGCAAAGCACGGCGATCATGACGGAGATCACGGACTCGACAAACAGGGCGGTCCATTCCAGGGCCTCGCCCGAGAGAACGTCTTTTGCTTCCAGCTTTTCCAGCAGCGAGAAATCACTTGCGGACAGGGCAGAGCTGATTTCCAGAGAGCGGTCCGGAACGCGGTACTTCCTGCAGATGGCAGAGGTGTAAGGCCTGAGATCATCGGAAACCGCCATGAGCCAGTCAGTGACCGGCTGATACAGGCAGGCTCTGGCCTCCTCGGAATAAAGATATATCCTGATCCGCTCCTGCAGGGCGGCTTCCATATCCTTCAGGCGTTCGAGCCTGCCGGCCTGCCAGTCCTGGAGAACCGGCTTTACCGCCCGGTCCAGAAGAGAATCCAGAAGGGCATCCAGAACAGAGCGGTACAGCGCGTCCAGGCGACCGGAGACAACCGCCTCGACCTTACTGGAAGAGATCAGCTCATCCACCTCGGTGCGGAAACGGCGAAGCTCGCTGTCAATCCTTCCGCACCAGGCGAGGCCGCGTGCGACGCTGAATTCAGGCTCACGGTCGGTATAGACAACCGCCTCGGGAAAAACCTCCTGACACCAGCTGCGCACCTCGCTCATGCGCGAGACGCCGCCGGTCAGAAAGAGAAGTTCCGGCTGCACTTCGCCGATGGTGCTTCGCACGTCGCGGAGCGCGGCACAGAAAACAGAGCGAAAAGATCTCCCGTCCAGCTGGGGACAGGGCTTCCCGGTGAGCGCGGCAGACATGGCTTCGTCGATGCAGAGATCCAGAAGGAGCGGCTCGTCATAACGGATCAGAAGTGATTCGGAGCAGGGGACCCGCTCTTCAGGCGGGCGGGAATAGTACTTTTCCTTCAGCTGCCTTGCCCGAAGCTCACAATCCACGCGCCAGCTCTCACTCTCCCCCATGACACGGCGCAGCGCGGCAGCGTTCGGGGAGGCATCCACACAGCGCTGAAGCAGAAGCTCGTCCATGATCCCGCCGCCGAGAAACACCTCCCCGCCGGTTCGGATCTCTCGCTCCTGCCCCTTGTGAATAAAGGCAAAATCGGTGGTGGAGGAGCCGATGTCGATCACCAGCACGGATTTTGAACGCAGATCGACCGAATCCCGGACCGAGTTGGACTGAACAGCGCCGACCATGACAGCGCGGGATTCGGACACAACCTGGGGAGAGGGGAAGCCAATGGTCTCGAAGATGCGCTGATAGCGAAGCCTGGCGTCGGAATCCCAGCCTGCGGGGCAGCCCACGTAAACCGTGTTGCTGTTTTCGCCCCCGACCAGAGCGCCGGACTCCCGAAGCGACTCGAAGACCCGGGCGGAAAAATCGCGGATCAGAGCGGCACTGTCGGACTGGGGATCCAGAAAACGACGTTTGAACCGCGCAGCACTCCGCACTGCTGCGGCCGCGGAGCGGGCGGCATTCTCGCCGATGCGAACCTCACCGTTGCTCATGACAGCCCAGACGGTGATGGTCACCTTCTTCCCGTCGACTTCGACGATTTCGGGAGGGGCGGCGCCAGCGTCCCCGACTCTGGCCAGGGTGCTCTCGCCGTCTCCCAGATCAAAACCCCAGTAAACCATCACCTGGAACCTCCGTTGCACGTCCGGGCAGGAGAAGCTTCCCCTCCGAAAACAGGGCGGGCCGAATGGTGACAGCTTCCGTCCTGGACGGGAGAATCTCAAAAAGCTCTGCGTCTTCGGGGGAATAATCCGCCGCCGAGATGCCCCTGGACTCAAGATAGGGGAGAAGCTTACGGAGCTGACGCAGGGCAAAGTCTCCGTTTTCCGCATACAGCGCCTCCAGGAGATCGGCGAAAAGGCGGAGCTCATCGTCCGAAACCGGGGCGGAAGAAGAGAAAGAACTGCCGTGAGCGGCACTCTGAGAGGGAATGAGCTGCTGGGCCATGAACTCATCTGCCTTCCGGTCCATGGTTTCGGCGGTTCGTTTTAAGGTCTTGAGAATCTGCTCAGGATCCGCCTCGGTCCGGACGCGTACTTCCCGCTCCCCGTACCACAGCCTGCCGGACAGGTATGCAAACAGGGCGGCAGCGCAGAGAAGCACAATCCCGGGTACAAACAGATCCCGGATCAGCATGACGGAAAGAAGCCCGCAGATCACAGCCAGCAGCAGGCAGATCACGGAGCCGGTACGGATTTTACGATGTTCTGTTTCCTTTGCGGCGGAGACTGCGAGGGGCAGATCGAGCATCTCTCTGGCTGTGACGCTCATGCACTCCGCGAGCGCCTGGCGTACGGGCTCATCCGCGCAGGCGGCATTATAACGCAGCAGCATCTGCTCGAGCAGACTGCTGAGACGCTCTGTGCTCTTTGCGGCATTGCCGTCGATCAGAGTATCCGCCCGAAGCTCGTTGAGCAGTTTTTCTTCGTTTTCCTTCAGTAAGCTCTGCATGCTGACAGTTTCCATATGAGCCTCCCGATGCAGTTCATTCAGCCCGTTTACCGCTCTGATCCGGCCGGAACAGGGGCGGCAGCCGAAGTGTGTTTTATTATATAGTGCCGGTCATGCTTTGTCAAATCTTTCATCGTGCCGGGAAGTGTGCGGTTTACAGAAACAGATCGCTGTGGTAGAATACGGAACGGAATGAACAGAACCCAGGCATACTGAAAACAGGAAAGACGGAAAACCACAGGGGCTGAGAGGATGAAAGCATGAGAGCATCTGAGAGACTGATCCGATATGCGAAGATCCATACCACAAGTGACGAGAATAACAGTGAGCATACCCCGTCGACCCGGAGACAGTTCGAGCTGAGCCGCGTACTGGAAGCGGAACTGAAGGAGCTGGGCTTTCAGCAGGTCTCTGTCGATGAGCATGCCTATGTGTATGGAATGCTCCCTGCATCACCCGGCTGCGAAGGACGTCCGACTGTGGCGCTGATTGCCCATCTTGACACGGCGCCGGACTATCCGGGCGAGAACGTCCGACCGCAGCTGGTGCCGGATTATGACGGAGGAGAGATTCCGCTCGGAACCAGCGGCAGAGTCCTGTCTCCGGAGATGTTTCCGGACCTCAGAAACCGGATCGGACATACGCTGATCACGACGGACGGCACGACGCTTCTGGGCGCTGATGACAAAGCCGGAATCAGCGAGATTATCACCGCCTGCGAAGAGATCCTGAGGGAAGCGCTTCCCCACGGAGGCATCGCCGTGTGCTTTACGCCCGATGAGGAGATCGGCCACGGCGCAGAACTCCTGAAGCTCGACCGGCTGGGTGCTGACTACGGATACACCGTGGACGGGAGCGAGATCGAGACAGTCAACTGCGAGACCTTCAACGCCGCAGCGGCAGAGCTGAAATTCACGGGCGTCAGCGTCCATCCGGGCGACGCGAAGAACCGGATGAAGAACGCGGCGCGGATTGCCATGGAGTTTGACGGACTGCTGCCGGCAGCGGAGCGGCCGGAGCATACCGAAGACCATGAGGGCTTCTTCCATCTGACGGAGATGCAGGGCAGCACGGAACAGGCTGTGCTGCGCTATATCATACGGGATCATGATGCAGCGCGGTTTGACGTGAGGAAAGCGATCATGGAGCAGGCAGCAAAACACCTGAATGAGAAATACGGGGAGGGTACCGTGACGCTCTGCCTCCGGGATCAGTACCGGAACATGGAAGAGCAGCTGCGGGAACACCCGGAGGCCGTGGAGCGGGCGGAAAAGGCGATCCGCAGCGTCGGACTGGAGCCGAGACGCATTCCAATCCGCGGCGGGACAGATGGAGCGCAGCTCTCGTTCCGCGGTCTGCCGTGCCCGAATCTCGGCACGGGCGGCGCAGCATTCCACGGCCCCTACGAGCATATCTCGGTCGAAGACATGGATACCATGACGGAGATCCTGAAGAAGCTTCTGACAGAAGACTGAGAGACGGATACGATGATGAAGAGAGACGGTACAGAGAGCCCGCAGAGCCTGGAAAGGCGAAGGAAAAAACTGATCCGGGGCTATCTGCAGCTCAGCCTGCGGCTCCTGGTGATCGCTGCGGTTCTGCTGATCCTGCTCACCCAGGTCTTCCTGATCTGCCGGATGAAAGGGCTGGATATGTATCCCGCGGTCCGGGACGGGGACCTGCTGGTCGCATTCCGGCTGCAGAAGGACTATCGGAAGAATGACATCGTCATATACCGGCACGGCGAAGAACGCCGGGTCGGCCGCATTGCAGCCGCAGGCGGAGACTGGATAGAGATCGACGAGACCGGGACCCTGAGGGTGAACGGAACGGTCCAGAGCGACGGGATCTTCTATCCGACGGAGAAACGGGAGGGGGCGGAGTACCCAGAGCAGATCCCGGAGGACAGAGTCTATGTGCTGGGCGATTACAGAACGGGGTGCCGGGACAGCAGAGACTGTGGACCGGTGCCGTCGGCAGAACTGGAAGGGAAGGTAATCAGTCTCTTCCGAAGGAGAGGCCTGTGAAAGAAATGGAGAAGGCAATGTGGATTGCGGACAGATGGCAGGACTATGAGCTGATCGACTGCTCGCGGGGCGAAAAGCTGGAGCGCTGGGGAGACGTGTATCTTGTGCGTCCGGACCCGCAGGCAATCTGGGATACCCCGAGAAGCAATCCTCACTGGAAGAACAGAAACGGCAGATATATCCGGAGCGAGAGTGGCGGCGGAAGCTGGGAAAAAGACAGTGTGCCGGAGAGCTGGGAGCTGCGCTACGGAGAGCTGCGCTTTCGTGTGAAACCGATGAATTTCAAGCACACAGGCCTGTTCCCGGAGCAGGCGGCAAACTGGGACTGGGCGATGGAACAGATTCGGAAAGCGGGCCGGCCGATCCGGGTTCTGAACCTCTTCGCATACACCGGTGCCGCTACCGTGGCATGCCTGAAGGCCGGAGCGGAGGTCTGCCATGTGGACGCGGCGAAAGGGATGGTTGCCTGGGCAAAGGAAAACGCCGCGGTGAGCGGCGTGAGCGATAAAAGCGTGCGCTGGATTGTGGATGACTGCGCGAAATTTGTCGAGCGTGAGATCCGCCGGGGACACCGATATGACGCGATCATCATGGACCCGCCGTCCTACGGAAGAGGACCGGGCGGAGAGATCTGGAAACTGGAGCAGAATCTCTGGCCTTTCGTCTCCCTCTGCGCGGGCGTGCTGTCAGAGACGCCGCTGTTTCTGCTTCTCAATTCTTACACGACGGGGCTGTCGCCGAGTGTGCTGAGCTATGTGACCGAGAGTGTGTTCACAAAACGCTTCGGAGGCCACGCCGAGAGCAGAGAGCTCTGTCTCCCGGTGACGGAGAGCGGGCTGTTCCTGCCCTGCGGTGCGAGCTGCCGGCACGAGTTCGGCTGAAAAGGCCTGTCAGAGAAGAGAGACAGGAGGTCATGTCATGGCAGAAAGGACCATAAGGATGCTCTCCCTCATCCTTGTGTTGCTGCTTGCGTGGCAGGTATTGCCGGTGGCAGCGCAGGCGGATGGCACAGAAGCGGTACTCGAGGGCGGAGAGAAACTGGACTGGGTCTGCGGTGTGCCGTTCACCGACCCGGGCTGCCGCGTCCCGAAGGGGAGCACGGTGAGCGCAGAGGGAGAGGTGTGCGTCTGGAGACCGGGCTACTATACCATCCGCTACCGGGTGACAGAGCAGACCGGCGCAGAGCACATGTTGTATCGGAGGGTCCATGTGATTCCTGCCCAACTCCCGGAAACGGTCCCGGTCCCGAAGGCGGTCTATCTGACCTTCGACGACGGGCCCAGCGAGTTCACGGCGAATGTGCTGGATACCCTGGCGGCATACGGTGCGAAGGCGACCTTTTTTATCGTGGCCAAGAGTGTGGACACGGAGGAAGAGCGTGCGCTGCTGAGGCGTATTGTCAGAGAAGGACACTCACTGGGCATCCACTGCTACGAACATGTCTATGAAAGAATCTACCAGAACGAGGAACATTTCTTTCAGGATCTGCTGCGTGCGCAGGAGGTGATCTATGCCGCTACCGGACAGTATGCGACGGTGACGCGGTTTCCGGGAGGCAGCAGAACGGCGGGGATGATGGTCTCGCAGCTTCCGGGAAAATATGACGAGCTCAACCGGCTGATGCATGGAATGGGGCTGCGGTATTACGACTGGAGCATTCAGCCGGAGCTGGGAAAGAGCGCCTACCAGACCGTCTATAACTTCAGCCACCCGAAAGAGCCGTACAGTGGCGACATTTCGCTCCAGCATGATACGAGGGAGTTCAGCGTCAAGGCTGTGGATGAGATGCTGGCATGGGGGACGGCGCAGGGCTATGTCTTTCTGCCGATCGACACGACGACTCCGGAGATCCATTTTCGCTGAGAACTTGAAAGAGAGCGCGGAAAGCCTGACCCTGTGACGGAATACGGTACAGACCGCAGATGAAAAACCAGGAGGCTCTGATCGGGAGCGATCAGAGCCTCCTGGCTGTAAAGAAGAGACGGTCGGATTCATGGACGATCTCCGGCCGGCTGAAACCGCTGCCTTCCAGCAGGGCCGCAAGCTGCTTTTCCCCGTGGGCATATTCAATGTGCTCTTCGCGGCTTCGCTTCCACAGGTCGCCGGAGCGGGAAAAAATATCCATCCCGTAGACCAGCGCAGGCAGGCTCCCGTCATAATCCGCACGCCAGAGACAGAGAAAATCCTCGTCCTCATCCACAAAGGTATCGCCATCCAGAGAGGCGAGATACTCAGCGCTCCTGATGTCGAAGAGAAACAGCCCGCCGGGACGGATAAAGTTCTTCAGCCGCCTGAGCAGTTCTGACACCGCGGACCATGAGAGATAGTTGATCCCTTCCAGAGAGCAGAAAGCGGCATCCACCGTTCCGTAGAGGTCGAGCTCCGTCACATCCTGCTGGAGAAAGAGCGGAGGGACAGGAAGCCCTTGGCATTTCTCGTGCGCTTCCATCAGCATCTGCTCGGAGGAATCGACGGAGATCAGCTCGTACCCGCGCTTCGACATCTCCATGCTGAGACTGCCGGTACCGCAGCACAGATCAAGCAGAAGATGAAACTCTCCTCCGGATTCCCGAAACGCTTCCTCATATCGATCGGCAAAATCGGAGTAATCCACGTCGGCGGTCAGCCGATCATAGAAAGCGGCAAGAGAATGGTAGCAGTTCATCTGTCCTGGGACTCCGTACGTGAAAAAACAAGCTCATACCCGCTCCGACCATACTGGAGAGATCGGTTGACGCGGCTGATGGTGGCACTGGAAGCTCCTGTTTCGGCGAGGATCTCGTTGTAGTTTTTCCCGTCATGCAGAGCCTTTGCCACCTGAAAACGCTGCTCCATCGCCGAGAGCTCGCCCATGGTGCAGAGATCTTCAAAAAAAGCAATACACTCTTCGGTGCTCTCCAGAGAGAGGATGGCTTCATAAAGAGCCATGCTGTGTTCCCGCTTTACGCGTGCGTTCATATTTCCCTCCAATATGACAGACTGTCATGTGTGTATGTTACACCATCTGTATGGAAAAGTAAAGTGCTTCAGACAAAAGCTTTTTTGACCATACGAAAAAAAGGATTGACAAATGCGGTATAATTTGCTATTATACACCGGCGGCTGGACGATGGTTGTTTTCCTGAGCATGCTGGTGTAGCTCAGTCGGTAGAGCAGCTGATTTGTAATCAGCAGGTCGGGGGTTCGAGTCCGTCCACCAGCTCCAGAATCATATATGGGGGAATTCCCGAGTGGCCAAAGGGGACAGACTGTAAATCTGCTGGCGATGCCTTCGGTGGTTCGAATCCACCTTCCCCCACCAGGACCGGAAAATGCTTGGAAGATCAGGTGTTTTCCGGTCTTTTTTTAAAATCCTGTCTTCAGTACAGTGACTGCGACGGAAGAGGCTGATTATATGAAAATAATTCACGGTATCAAACTGGGCGGTCTGCAGCAGAAGCTGTTCAATCTGATTTTGCTCAACATTATCGCTCTGATCGTCGCATTTGCTGCGGTAAGTGTCCATCAGCAGCGCAGTCTGTCACAGATCGTTGAGAAGGCGAGTGCGGAGCAGCAGGAATCCATCACCGAAGTTTCGGAAGCGACGATGAAAGCGGTCCTGGAATCCACCATGACAAAGACAACTGCGCTGCAGGCATATATTGCAAGCGACCTTTTCGGCGACGTGAAGACGGACGTTATGACGCTGCAGACCTTCGCTACCCAGTTATATGAGTATGCAGACATGTTCTCCCCACACCCGTTTTATCCGCCCGATAAGAGCACTGACGGAGTTCCCACAGTGCAGGTCCAGCACGAAGCCGGTGTGGATCCGTATGCCTCCGAATCACTTGCGCTGGCTGCCAATATGAGCGAGGTCATGCTGTCGATGTTCAGCAATTCGGATAAGCTCAGCTCCTGCTTCATTGCAACGACAGACGGAAATATCCTGTACGTGGATGACCGCGCAGGGGCGTACTTCGACGAGAACGGTGAAGTCTATAACTTCCCGGTGCGCGAGAGGCCGTGGTACCGGGAGGCAATTGAGACCGGAGAAGTGATTTTTACCGGCGTGGAGCTGGATACATTCACCGATATTGCAGGGCTGGTCTGCGCCGCACCCGTATACAAAGACAATGAGGTTGTCGCTGTCGTCGGTGCGGACATCTTCCTCACCTCGATCCGCGATTATGTCGAAAACTCCACAGGAGACGGCAGCTTCCTCTGCGTGATCAACGAGTCGGGACAGGTGCTCTTCTCGCCGCAGAAGGAGGGGATTTTCAGCCCGGAGATTTCTTCCTCCGCACCGGATCTGAGACAGAGTGAGAACGCCGAACTCGCCCAGCTTGTAACAGATGCGCTGAACGGAGCGACCGGGCTTGAGACAATCCGTGTGGACGGGAAAGAATACTATATGACAGGCACGTCGATGCCGACAGTCGGCTGGGCCGTACTGTGCATCGTGGAAAAGGAACTGACCCGACAGCCTACCGTCGCGATGCTGAACAGTTACGACATGATCAACGAAGAGGCACTCGATGTATTCCAGGACGGGGCGAAGCATTCTTCACAGACGATCCTGGTCCTGACGATTGCCCTGACTCTGCTTGGTGTGACCGGAGCGCTTGTCACCGCCGGCAGAATTGTAAAGCCGGTCGAGCATATGACACGGCGCATCAATTCCCTGAGCGGGAGCGACAGCGTCTTTGAGATGGAAAAGATCTATCGCACGAATGACGAGATCGAAATCCTGGCAGAATCCTTCGCGTCTCTGTCCAGAAAAACAAAGGATTACATCAGGCAGATCACAGAGATCACAGCGGAAAAGGAGCGGATCGGGACGGAGCTGGCTCTGGCTAACCGTATCCAGTCAGATATGCTGCCGAATACTTATCCTGCTTTCCCGGAGAGAAGCGAGTTCGACATCTATGCAAGCATGGATCCGGCGAAAGAGGTCGGCGGAGACTTCTACGATTTCTTCCTTGTGGATGATGATCACCTCTGTGTGGTCATGGCGGACGTGTCCGGAAAGGGAGTCCCGGCAGCGCTCTTTATGATGGCGTCCCGCATCATCCTCGCAAGCTACGCAAAGCAGGGAAAGTCTCCTGCGGAGATCATGCGAAGCACCAATGAAGCCATCTGTCAGAATAACCGCGAAGAGATGTTCGTCACGGTCTGGCTGGGAATCCTGGAGATCAGTACGGGCAGACTGGTCGCTGCCAATGCCGGACATGAGTACCCCGTGCTGATGCAGCCGGGCGGCAGATGTGAGCTCTACAAGGATAAGCACGGCTTTGTCATCGGCGGCATGGACGGGATGATCTATAAGGAATACGAATTGAAGCTTCTTCCCGGAGAGAGGCTGTTTGTCTATACGGACGGGGTGCCTGAAGCGACCAACAAGGATAACGAGCTCTTTGGCCCGGAGCGAATGCTCGACGCACTCAACCAGGATACCGAAGCCAGCCCGAAGCAGGTGCTGAAACAGGTACGCGAAGCAGTGGATGCCTTTGTGGGAGATGCCGAGCAGTTTGACGATCTGACCATGCTGTGCCTGGAATACAAGGGACCGAATGCATAATCAATCCCGGATGTGTCAACAGGAGAGCCTGCCGCAGAGATAGCATCGGATTGAAGAATCGGCGGCGGTTCACAGAGAAAAGAAAACAGATCTGAAGGAGGAAAAAATGGGCGAGATTCTGCGGGTGGTTTCCGCACAGGAACAGATCAGACTGTCTGTCATTACGGCCGCGGATATGGTTGAGGAGGCGCGGAGAATCCATGACCTCAGCCCGACGGCGAGCGCCGCTCTGGGCAGGCTGATGCTGGGCGCCTCCCTCCTGGGCAATGCCATGAAGGGCGAGAAAGACACACTGACACTGCGGGTGAACGGCGGAGGTCCGATCGGGAGTGTCGTTGCAGTCTCGGACAGCAAGGGCAACGTACGCGGATATGCGGATGAACCCAGGGCAGATCTTCCAACGAGAGCGGACGGAAAGCTTGATGTCGGGGGGCTTGTCGGCAGAAACGGCACGCTGACCGTGAGCCGGGATCTTGGACTGCGCGAGCCGTATATCGGGAGTGTGGAGCTGGTATCCGGAGAGATTGCGGAGGATCTGACAAGTTATCTTGTGGAGAGCGAACAGATTCCGTCTGCCTGCGGCCTCGGTGTACTGGTAGGCAAGGACAGAAGGATCCTGGCAGCCGGCGGCTTCCTGGTTCAGCTTCTGCCCGGAGCATCAGAGGAACTGATCCGGAAGATCGAGGACAATATTTTTATGATGGACCAGCTCACAACGATCCTGCACGAAGACGGGCCGGAAGAGCTTGTAAACCAGGTCCTCAGGGGCCTGCAGCCTGAGATCCTGGCCAGAGAAGAGGTCGCGTGGCGCTGCTGCTGCAGCCGTGACCGCGTCGCCGCTGCGCTGAAGAGCACGGGAGAGGAGACGCTGCAGGAACTCGCGGATACAGGAAAGCCGACGGAAGTGAACTGCCAGTTCTGCGGAAAACAGTACGTCTTCCTGCCGGAGGAGCTCCTCAGTCTGAAGACAGGCGGACGGGTATGAAGGTGAATGCTGCGAATCGCTTTGCTGTATTTGCCGGGCCTGCGCGGGTAAGAGAGAAAAGAAACAGTATTTCCATCCGGCTCTGCGATGTGCATCCGAAGCGCCGGATGGGATAAGAGAAACAGACCGAAAACGGCGGAACAGCCCGGCTCCATCACAGAAGCCGGGCTGTTCCGCTTATGAACCTGTTCTGACTGGAGATCATCCGCATCAATCGTAAACCAGCGGGGGAATCCAACGGAAAGCAGCGTTCCTCAGATCACATATTTTTCGCAGTATTCATTGTAATAGGCGTCAAAATGATGAACACGCTGTTCCCGCAGACGGATCACATAGTCGTGGGCGTCATAGGCGTCCTCTTCCGTCTCGATTACGGCGATGGCCACATTGGAGCAGTGGTCGGCGACGCGCTCCAGGTTGGTAAGCAGGTCATTATAGACAAAGCCGAGACTGATGGAGCATTCACCGGTCTGGAGACGCTCAACGTGGTGCAGCTTCATCTCGTCGCACAGCTCGTCGATATGCTCCTCCAACGGCTCGACACGATAAGCCAGCGCGGTGTCGTTGGAGGAGAAAGCGTTGAAGGAAAGACGCAGGATCTCATAGACCGCCTGAAGCAGCACGTTCAGCTCGCGCTCGCCTTCTTCAGAGAAATGAATCTTTCTCTCATGGATTTCACGGGCGGTTTCGGCGAGATTCATTGCGTGATCGCTGATACGTTCAAAATCGCTGAGGGTGTGCAGAATCTTGGAGACTTCACTGCTCTGTGAGTGATTGAGCTCCATGGAATTCAGACGGACCAGATAGCTGCCGATACGGTCCTCATACTGATCAACCCGATCCTCACGGGCCTGAACGGCAGCAAAACTCTCTTCACTGAAATTGACCAGGAGAGCAAGCGCCTCCATGAGGTTCTGACGTGAGGTCTCCAGCATGTCATTTGTGGTCAGCCGGCTCTGCTCTACAGCCAGCGGAGGATGAGCCAGAAAGCGTTCGTCCAGACGGTCGAGCGAATCATTCACGAGTGTTTCCGCTTCGCTGGGTCTGATCAGGCGCTCGCTCAGAGCGATCATATGCCGGTTGAAGGGAAGCACCAGGGCAATACTGAGCACACGGAAGCCGGTGTTGACAGCGGCGATGGTCACCGGGCTCATGACAAAGCTGTCGAGACCAAGATTCAGTACTGCTTCCGCTCCGTAATAGATCGCGGCGAAAACAACGGCGGCGACCAGTTCGATGAGCAGGTACAGCAGGGCAGAACGGCGGCCGTCGGACTTGGCGCCGATTGCGGACAGCAGCACGGGTGTGGCGGAACCGACACCGATGCCCAGAATCATGGGCCAGGCGATCTCAAAAGTCACCGCACCGGTCATGCTGAGTGCCTGCAGGATACCGACTGCGGCGGATGCACTCTGCAGGATCGCTGTGAATACCGCGCCGACCAGCATCCCGACCAGCGGATGCGAAAAGCTGGTCATGAGCTCTATGAAGACGGGGCTGCCCTTCAGCGGCTCCACTGCTCCGCTCATGGTCTGCATGCCGAACATCAGCACGGCAAAACCCAGCATGATCTCGCCGGTGTGGCGCCGGACCTGCTTCTTTGAGAACATCCGCAGCACGATGCCCACCACTGAAACAATCGCTGCGAGGCTAGAAGCGGACAGAATCTTGATCCAGCCGGCGCCCTGGAGACTGGACAGGCAGATAATCCATCCTGTGATGCTGGTACCGATCAGAGCACCTTCGATCACCGGGAGTGCCTGCTGCAGCTTCATCATGCCGGAGTTCACAAAGCCGACCACCATGGCTGAAGTGGCAGAACTGGACTGGATGATCGCGGTTACCCCGGTTCCAAGCAGGACCCCGCGCACGGGCGTGCTGGACAGGCGATAGAGCACCAGCTCCATCTTGTTTCCGGCGACCTTTTTCAGCCCTTCGCCCATCAGGGACATGCCGAACAGGAACAGCGCTACGCCGCCCAACAGCGTAATGATATCCTGAATATTCAATTCGGAAATCCTCCTGTGTTATGAATTCGGATCGTGTCCGGTCTCAGCGATGACGGACCATGCCTCGCGGAGCCGATCCTGCGTCCAGCCCGCGTTGGCCGGACTGGTGGAGGGGAGACAGACTGCTTCCCGTCCCGTGACCGGGAGAATCAGCCGGTTATAGAGCCGGAAGGACGTGCTGCCGTTGCAGATAATCTGACGGATCTCCGCACCGGACAGGATCATCCGGATATCGTTCGGAACCGCGTCCCGTATGCTGCTGTCGGCGGAACCGGCGATCCCGCAGGATGCAATCACATCCCATACGGCGACATGGTGGCGTAGCAGAAAGCCCCGCTTCTCATCCTTTGAGCCCGGACAGTCGTCCTGAAAGACCGAAGCCAGCACCTTCCAGAAGCGGTTCTGCGGATGGCCGTAATAATAGCCGCATTCCCGGGACTTCACAGAGGGAAAGCTCCCGAGAATCAGTATTTCGGAATCCCGATCCCAGGTCGGCGGAATCGGATGCTGCAGAGTGCTGATGCTGCGCATGACCTTGTTCTCCAGAATATTGCAGTTGAATCAGCCAGATTATAGCAGATTGCAGCGGCGCTGACAACAGGTTTTCTCTACACCTGTGTTCTTCACACAGTTTCCTGTTGAGACTGCGGAGGAACTGTGGTATCATCACAGAGAACAAAGATGGGTCGGCGAGGTGAGATATCGCGAGTTTCGGAGTGGTTCTGCATGAACCTGAACAGCCCGGGAATACCGGCGCGATCGGAAGAACCTGCATCTGTGCCGGGGCGAGCCTGCATCTGATTCGCCCGCTGGGCTTTCTGACGGATGAAAAGTCTGTCCGGCGCGCGGGACTGGATTACTGGCCGCGCCTCGGCGTAAGGGAATACGACAGCTACGAAGAGTTCCTGGCTTGTCACCCGGAGGCACGGATCTGGTTTCTGACGACCAAAGCCCACCGAACAATTGCGGAAGGAGATTACCGGGACGGAGACTTTCTGATGTTTGGCAAGGAGAGCGCCGGCATCCCGGAGGAAATCCTGGCAGCCAATCCGGAACGCTGTGTCCGCATCCCGATGGTTCCGGGAGAACGCTCGCTGAACCTGTCGAATGCCGTGGCCGCAGCGCTCTTTGAAGCACTGCGCCACATCGACTATGCAGGGCTGGAAAAACAGGGAGAACTGCACAGACTGTCGTGGAATGAAACAGATATGAAAAGGGTACTATGAATAAGAATAATAAGAACACAGAGAATAATGAGAAGAAGAAGCGCCGCGCGGCACTGAAAAGCCTGCGCACTCAAAACCTTATATTTCTTGCATTGGCGGGAATTGTCAATGCCTTTGGCGTCACTATCTTTCTGTATCCGGTCAAATTATACGACAGCGGAATCTCGGGGCTGTCCATGCTGCTGGACCAGATCACTGCTCCGCACCTGACCATGTCGCTGTTTCTGCTTCTGCTGAACGTGCCGATCTTCCTTTTCGGGCTCAGAATGCAGGGAATGCTGTTCACGTTCTACTCGATCTTTACGGTTTCGGTCTATTCCGTCATGTCTTTTCTGATCCTGAATGTCCTGCCGATCGATGTCTCGTTTGTGTCACCGCTGGCGGGCAGAGACCTTCTCCTGTGTGCGATCTTCGGAGGGGTGATTTCGGGGGTGGGCAGCGGCATGACCATCCGCTTCGGGGGAGCGATCGACGGCATCGACGTACTGTCGGTCATTTTTGCGAAAAGAATCGGAATCTCACTCGGCACTTTTGTCATGGCCTTCAATACCCTGCTGTATACGGCCTGCGGAATCATCATACAGAGCTGGATCCTGCCGCTGTATTCCATCGTGACCTATTTTGTGGGCTCAAAGACAGTCGATTACATCGTGGAAGGCTTCGACCGCTCGAAGTGCGCCATGATCGTCACGGTGAAGGCAGCGGAGATCTCCGAAGCCCTGGGAAAGCAGTTCCAGTCGGGAGGAACCATTGTCAACGCCATCGGCGGCTATACCAGAGAGGATAAACAGATCCTCTATTATATCGTCAATCATTTTCAGATCAACCGGCTGAAGACGATCGTCAGAGAAATCGACGAATCGGCTTTCATCTCACTGCAGGATGTCTCGGATATTATCAGAAAGAGAGACTGAAGCAGGACGACCAAAGCTGCAACAGGAGTACCATAGGAGATAAAAGACCTGAAAGCAGATCGTTTTGCGACGGCAGGCATGTCCGGACAGAATGAGATACCGGTTGTCTGATGATGTACGAGAAGCGTATGGATGAATGCTCACAGATTGAAGGATTTTTTCTTGACCTTGGAGCACCATACGCTTATAATATAATACGGCAAAAGCTCTGTATTCAAAACTCTGATCGAAAGGAACAAGCGTATGTCAGAAAACATCTCCAGAAGAAGCTTCCTGAAAGGTTCTCTTGCAGGGGCGGCCACCCTTGCCATGGCCGGCGTCGGTCTCGGCACAACAGCATTTGCAGAGGACGGGATCTATAAGCCCGGCACCTATTCCGCCACTGCGGACGGTATGGGTACCGTCATGGTAACCGCGACTTTCGATGCCAACAGCATTACAAACATCGAGCTGGATGTCTCGGGTGAGACTCCGACAATCGGCCAGGCTGCAAAAGACAAGCTGATCGAACAGATCATGGCTGCACAGAGTGCCGAGATCGACGGCGTCAGCGGCGCCAGCATCACCAGTACCGCCGTGAGAACTGCACTGAAAAACTGCATTGCGCAGGCCAGGGGCGAAGCGGTCAATTCCGGCAAAGTGAAGCCCATGGTCGAGTCTTCAAGCGCATTTGTTCTGACGGATATCACTGCCGATGACATCAATGCCTCTGCGGTAGAGCTGGACCCGATTACCGACTTTGCACAGGAAGTCACGGTCGACGTCGTTGTCGCCGGTGCCGGCGCCTCCGGCGTCATTGCCGCAGTCAAGGCTGCCGATATGGGAGCCAGGGTTGCAGTGCTGCAGAAGGAAGCCGTCGCTGTCTCGCAGGGCAACTGCTCCTCGGCCATCATCAAGAGCGGCTCCACAGAGGGCGGCCTGAAGAAGTGGCTCACCTTTGCCACTGCCGTCAACTGCTGGCGCAACAACCGCAAACTGCTGGAGGCCTATATCGAGCGCTCCGAAGAGGCCCTCAAGTTTGTCTGTGAGAAGAGCGGCATCACCGAAGAGACCGAGTGGAAGAACGACAAATACGGCGTCACCAAGTATCAGGACACTTCCGCAGTCTATACGGGTGTCTGGCACGACGGTACCCAGTCCTATGACTTCGGCGAGGACAAGGTCGAGGTCTTTGCACCCTGGTTCGGACCCAAGCCCAACAACTACGGCACCCTGGTCAGCGGCATCCTGAAAGACGCCGTCGAAGAATACGACAATCTTCAGGTGTTCTACAGCACTCCTGTTGTACAGCTTGTCAAGGATGCAGACGGAGCCGTTATCGGCTGCGTGGGCAAGGATCTGGACGGCAATTACATCAAGTTCAACGCCAAATCCGTCATTCTGGCTACCGGCGCTTATGAGAACAATGCAACCATGGTCCGCCGCTTCTGCCCGGATATCGAGAACTTTGACAAGAAGGTAGTTCACCGCACAGGTGACGGAAATATCCTTGCCATCGAAGCCGGCGGCTGCATGGAGCCGGTTGCCCACAGCCGTGTCATGCACGATTTTGACGCGGGCCTGATGTGGGATGAGCCGCCCTATCTGATTGTCAACATGAACGGCGAGCGCTTCGTCAGTGAAGAGGTTGACATGGCATACATCTCCAACGTCCTGCGCTGGCAGCCCGGCTTCAAGGGCGAGAACATGGATCCGGAACATCAGGAGACCGGCTCTCTCGGCTGGTACTGCCAGATCTATGACAATAATTATATGGAGTATGCCAACGGCCCCGTTCCCGATTTCGTTATGGCCCGCTACCTGAAGGATGAGGATCCCAGCCTGCATGTCAGTGTCTTCCCCGAACTGATTGACACCTTCCGTGCCGACACCATCGAAGAGCTGGCTGAGAAGCTGGGCCTTCCCATTGACAAAACCGTCGAGTCCTTTAACCGCTACAACGAAATGTGCGAGAAGGGCGAGGACCTTGACTTCGGCAAACCGGCCAAGTACCTGCATAAGTTTGACACGGCTCCTTTCTGGGGGATCCGCCGTCATATCCGCTGCTCCTCCATCACTGCGGGTGTTCTGTCCGATGAATACGGACGGGTCACCACCGAGAAGGGCGAGGTCATTCCGGGCCTGTATGCCGTCGGCAACCTGGGCGGCCAGTTCTACGGCGCGCCCGACTACCCGTTCTTCCATCCCGGCCTCTCTCTGGGCCATGCCGTGACCTTCGGCTTCATCGCCGGCGAGCACGCAGCACAGAACATCTGAAGCAGCACAAAGCATCAAAACTAAGCATAATACACCGGACGCCGGGGACTTACAGAACGTATCAGTCCCCAGCGTCTCTTCTGAAGGCAGGTAAAGCGCCTGAGCCGGCAACAGCTCAAGGTTCCATATTCAAAAAGGGCGGCTGATTGCGACCAGCCGCCTTTAGCTATTCTGAGACAACGCCTTTACCAACCGGTAAAAAAGGATCCTTTCCGAGATTCAATCCCGCAGGAGAGCTGACCGGAGTGACCGGATGTATGATCAGTCGTTATCTGCTGATTTTTCGGGGGGAACCTTGATATGCTCCTTCTCGAAAACAGCATCGGCATACGATTCGGTTGCCGAGCTGTCCGGATCCGAAGCAACACGGGCCTGAGCCAGCGTGGCGTCGACTTCACCGCCCATCTGGGCATGCTCCGCAGCCATGGCGGCCTCCTGCTCGGCATTGAGCCTGTTGACACGGCGGTTAACGCGCATCATGGAGAAGACCATAACGACGGTAATGATGAGAATGACGAGAGAGATGGGGCGGCGCACGAAGATCGTATAATCCCGGTCATAAGCCATGGAGGCGGACACAAAGTACTTCTCCATGATCGGCTCAAGAATCATACCGAGCAGCAGCGGAGTGTTGTCAATATCCAGGAGCGTAAGAATGTAGCTGAGTATCAGGATGGAAGCTGTGAGGATCAGCTCCTTGTAGTGCCCGGAAGCGGCGAAAGCACCGGCAAAACAGAACATGATGATGGCGCAGGCAAGATAGGTGTAACGTACCTGAATGACTTTTGCCACGGCACGGGTCAGTGCTTTGCCGATGGGATAGAGGAAGATATTCGCGACCAGACAGCCGAGGATGATGGTGTAGGCCATGACACCCTGCTTGGTGAACATCGTGGGACCCGGGGTGATGCCATGCAGCATGAAGGCGCCGAGGAGCAGCGCTGTAACGCCGTCACCGGGAATACCGAGAGTCAGCAATGGGATCATTGCGGAGCCGACGACTGCGTTGTTGGAGGACTCGGCAGCTGCGATCCCTTCCAGGCAGCCCTTGCCAAATTCCTCAGGATGCTTGGACGAACGGCGAACCTCATTGTAGCACATGAACTGGGCTACACCGCCGCCGACACCCGGCATGGCACCGAGGATTGAGGCAATGGCGGAGGATTTCAGACAGGCGGGTAAAATCCGTTTTGTCTCCTTGCCGCTCATACCATCGTGATCGATCTTGTTGGCATCCTTGATCTTTCCGCCGGAAAGCTTGAACTCACGGAGCTTGTCGACCACCTGCATCAGTGCGATCAGCGCAATCATGGCAGGAAGAATATCAATGCCGTAACGAAGAATGCTGGAGCCGAAGGAATACCGGCTGACACCGGTGACGGTATCCATGCCAATGCAGGCCATCAGCAGTCCCATCATGCCGGAGATCAGAGCCTTCGGGAGGCTCTCACCGGAGACGCCGGCGATCAGGGAAATACCCATGATGCCCAGGGCGAAATACTCAACCGATGTGAACTTCGAAACAGCTTTGGTTATAAGCTGGGCGCAGAGCAGCAGCAGGAGTGCGGAAAAAAGACCGCCGAAGGTGGAGGCGAAAAGAGACACGTCAAGAGCCTTCTTGACCTTGCCCTTCCGTGCGAGGGGGTAGCCGTCAAAGGTGGTGGCTATCGCAGAGTTGGTACCCGGCGTGTTCAGCGTGATGGCGGAGATGGAACCGCCGTACATGCCGCCGACATAGACCGCCAGCATCAGGATGATGGCGGAGGCAGGGTCAGACATACCATAGGTCAGGGGCAGCATCAGGATGATACCGAGGGTGACGCTGAGTCCCGGGATACAGCCAATCACCATTCCGATGAGAAGGCCGCCGAAGATCAGGGCGATATTGTATAGAGTAAAGGTCTGCGCAGCAGCCTGGGCAATCATAGCAAAATCCATAAGCCTTTAACCTCCAAAGAACGGACCGGCAGGCAGTGAGACATGGAACACGCGGGAGAACAGGAAATAAATCCCGACCGCCAGGGCAATGGTAAAGATGTAGATAAAGGGCTTTCGCTCTCCGCAGTAGAACAGAACGATGATGAATATGATAGCGGAAGCCAGAATGAAACCGATTTTGATGATCAGGAAAACATAAAGGCACATCAGGGCAATCAGCAGGATGGCGGGTTTTTCATTTTCCCAATCGAAAACAACATATTTTTCTTTTTTGAAAACAAGGCTCTGAATAATCAGAATGATCGAACAGAGCAGAATCACAACCAGGCATATGCCGGGGATGATGCGAGGACTGGGCGCACCGGAGTCATAAGCGGGCACGCGCACCTGCTTCGGCATGACAATCAGCATGAAGCCGCTGAACAGGCCCATTATTATACCCGAGACCAGATTGGTTCTGATTTTGAATTTCATGGGAATCCTTTCTCTCTTTTCCAAGATGGATTGACGTGCTCTTATCAGCGTCTTGACAAAAAAGAGGCTGATGGGCTTTTCAGCCCATCAGCCTGCGTGAGCTGTTGTGATACAGCGATTATAACGAAGATCAGCCGCCGACCAGGATGTCGTATGCAGCGAGACCCTTTACACGGGCGGTGTTGACATAGAAATCAACGACATCGTCACCGTAAAGCTGGAAGTTGTTGAGCAGAACCGCGTCGGAGGTGATCCAGCCGGCGTAGTCGTCCTCAGCCCAGACTTTCTTGGCGATCTCGATCATGGCCTCGCGGAATGCGGGGTCGCAGCCCTCGTGGGTGGCCAGACCGCCGCCGGCGGGTAGGATGCATGCGGTGTAGTCATTATCAGGATTCAGCTCGGGAGCCTTGCCCTCACCGGCAACACAGGGAACGGTGATGGGACCGTCGGGGCCTACAAAGCCCTCAAAGGGATGATCAGAGAAGGCAAGGATGGGGACGATGTTGCCCGCTTCCACATCGCTGGCACCGGCGAGGGTACCACCGACAAAGACATCGACTTCGCCGTCGGTCAGACCCTTCTTCTGCTCGGCGCCGCCGTCATAGGGAACGACCATGACCTTGCCGCCTTCAGCATTGACAAGGATGCCGAGAGCCAGATGAGGATCGGACAGGGGGTTGCCGCCGGACATCTTCACGACACCGCCGCGGGCGAGCTCAAGAACGTCGGCAAGAGTCGTGCCGGGCTTGGCATAGAGGATCCAGGTACGGTCGTCAATGGTGCAGAAGGGGACGTTCTTGTCGATGTCAAAGTCGACTTCTTCCGTGCCGTACTTCTTGCCGCCGTCATGGCGATAGCAGGCACCGTAACCGAGAACCAGCAGATCTTTGGTCATAGGATCTTCTTCGGAGAAGAAGGTGTTGGCCGCGAAGCCGTCGCCGCCGGTCAGGTTCTCAACGACAAAGTTGTAATCAGACTGAACATTGTTCGCAACCTCGGCAAACTTACGGCCGACCAGGTCGGCAATACCGCCTGCACCGTAGGGGCAGATGATCTTGACGGTCTCGCCGGCGGCGGCTGCGGTGAAGTTACCAACCATCAGGGTGGCGAGCATCAGAACAGCCAGTGCGAGGGGGAGAATACGCTTCAGGGTTTTCATTGGTTTCCTCCTAAAAGATGATTATTTGATCAGGCGCACCCCGTTTGAGGCGGAGCATGCCGGAATCACAGAATAACGGGGGATTAATTAATCAAAACAATTAATTAATAAACAGCCTTAAACAATTTACGTGTTTATTCTACTCTCGTATAATCTGTTTGTCAATTGTGTGAAATGCCCTAAAGAAAACGGCACCATTTGTGCAATGTGACGGAAAATGGCGTCAGGCAAAACGTGAGCGGAGCTCTTCCATCAGACCGGTCCATTCAGAGCCGCTGCGGAAAAAGACCGGGGTCCAGCCCAGCGGCGCGGGGACACAGTGTTCGCCTTTCGTATAGTGTTCACCGTTCCAAAGGTGGATCCAGTCACCCTCCGGAAGATAGACGTTCCAGTCGCTTCTGTCCGCCTGCCAGACCGGCGCCACAAGGACGTCAGGACCGAGGAGGTATTCGAACTGCTCCGTGTAGCTTCTGGGGTCGTCTTCATTATGCAGAAAGAGCGCGCGCTGGACGGGAATACCGGAGACGGCGTTCTCATGCACCAGCCTCTTCAGCAGGGGAGAGAGTGTACAGTAGATGTCAGTCAGGCGGGCGAGACGGTCCATGCAGTCCGCATCGTCATAGAACTGAAAATTGGTGTCGGGCCGGTTGCCTTCGTGACTGCGCATTACCGGTGTGAAGGCGGCCATCTCGGCCCAGCGGAGAAAGACCTCCTTCGTACGGGTGTTGTCGAACAGACTGGTATAGCCGCCGATGTCACTGTGGCTGAGTCCGCAGCCGCACATCCCGGCGCTCAGAGCTGCGCAGATGACGGTGCAGAGACCGTCGTGACGCGAAAAGTCCACACTCTGGTCGCCGGCCCAGAGCAGGGTGCAGTATTTCTGGCTGCCGGTGCCGCCGGCCCGCATGAAGTAAACTGCGTCCCCAAGCTTCCCGGCGTTACGCACTGCGTCATAGTTGCATTTTGCCCAGAGAGCCGGCCAGTGATTGTGCTCGAGCATCGGTGACCTGCCGCTGTGCAGAATGATATCATCCGTAGGCAGATACTCACCGAAATCCGCCATCCAGCCGTCAATGCCGATATCCAGGCTGCATTCGCGGATGACCCGGTCTCTGAACCAGGCGTAGGCCTCCGGATCGGTGAGGTCGATGACGCCGCAGCTGAACTCGCCGAAGTCGACGAGATAGACGCTTCCATCGGATTTTCTGGCGAAAACGTTCTTTTCCAGTCCTTCGCGATAGAGTTCTCCGCCTTCCACGAGATAGGGGTTGATGTAGCCGAGAAAACGGATCCCACGCGAATGAAGCTCAGAGATCGTATCAGGGAGCGAGGGATACATCTCCGGATGGAAGTGCCAGTCCCACTGCAGACGCTTGCCGAAAGAGGTCACGCGCTTGCCGCACCAGTCCTGACACCAGAGGCCGGAGACTCTGATCCCGTGCTCCATGCTCTCCTGCAGGAGGCTGAGCGCCCGCTCGGTGCCGCCCTGAAGACCGACGATCAGACCGTTGTAAACCCAGTCCGGGAGCTCCGGCTGACGACCGAAAAAGGCGCTCTCTTTCTCAAGCAGGGCGAGAAAACTGTCGGCTGCCTCGATCCGGACAGAATCGGGGACGGCCCAGAACTGAAGCTCATGGAAATCAGAATGGCGGAAATCAAAATCCGCATAAGCAGTGCAGTCGGCATGCAGATAATAGTGCCGGCTGGATACAAAGGTCGGCTGGGGGAAATTGGTGTTGTAATAGTCCCCACCGGCACGGTTCTCGACATCGGAGCGCCATGTCACATAGGTTGTTTTGTCGCGGCCTACGCCGGGCTCGGAGGTCCACAGCGGGAAATGACGCCCGCGGAGATTGAAATAAGACATCTGCTCACCGCAGCCCCAGCAGACTTCGTCTTTTTCCGCCGGGAGCCGAAGCCAGAAACGGTTGATGGCGGGATTTCTGGCGGTGAAGGAGAGCACGGCACAGTCGCCCTCCAGTGTCAGCCGGAGCGTCAGGTCACTGCCGTATTCCGCAGTGAATCCATCCGGGTCTTTATGAAGAGAGGTGAGGGACAGGGCACGTCTCTCTGTGACGTAATCCTCGATGCTGAAGTTGCCGCGGTACATATCGACCCGTTCCTCGCCACAGCCGACAAAAAGCATAGGAAAGGCTGAGCTGTCGCGCAGAAGCACATCTCCGTGACGTTCCAGGCACCAGCCCTGAGGTTCTGTAATCAGTTCCATGGGCATCAATACCGGCAGACCTCGAAACCGAACATATCGGCCAGCGCCTCCAGTGCCTTTGCGTGCCGTCCGCGGATCACGACAAAGTGCGGCTCAAAGCCGTCCTGAATGCTCTGTTCCACGACCTCGCGGCTGTTGGTCTCCGTTCTGACGACAATGGAGGTGCCGATAAACTGCTTCGGCTTGTCCAGAACTTCACCTTCGGTGAGGAAGAAGCGGAAGCTGCCGTCAGGTTCACGCCCGATGCGGAACACCGTGGCTTCGGGGAATGCCTCGCAGCCAAAATCCATTGCCGGTCCGATCTTGCGGTTCGGGTGTACGCCGACGACAGCGCCGGTGTCGTGCCTTGCGAGACTGCAGGCGGCAGCGCCGCAGTGCCAGTAGGTGACGGTGCTCTCATTCTCATCCAGAGCTACGGGGTCGCCAAAGAATACCGGTTCGCCCGAGAGCTGCATACCGATCCACATGGAGAGGGCGCCGTAGATGTCCGCTTCACAGGCGGCGGCGATGCCCTTGTCATTCAGCATGCTGAGCACGGTGCAGACCGGTGTGCCGAAGGAAGTGAAGAAGTCCGGCCAGCAGCGGGAAGCCAGCGCACCGATGTGGTGGGTCTCGACGTAGTCGGAATAGGCCTTCAGCAGACGGGCATGGTCAAGGCGGTTCTTTTCAGGAGTGCGGTCCAGACCGCAGGTGACCTGCTCGCTCTCCTTCAGATAAGAAGCGCACTCTTCATCCGTGTAGGACTTCGCCATATCGATCAGTTCTCTGGCCTCAATAGATTCCAGCTCGACGCCAAAGATGCTCATAAGTTCCGCGTCCAGCGCCCGCCCGAAGCCGAAGCCCTGAGGCGTATGGCCAATGGCGGACATGGTGAGGGAACGCATGGCTTTCTTCACCTTCGCGGCCGCGACGGAGGCCTTCACGGCAGAGACGACAGACTCTTCCTCCGGAGCGCCGAAGCAGTAGCGGAAAGGATGATAGTCAAAGGCACGCAGGGCGTTTGCAGCGGAGTAGGCACCCGTCAGAGAGTTGAGACGGAGACGTCCGCCGTCAATCACGGGCTCGCGCAGTGTCCAGAGCAGTACCGGGCAGTCAAAACGACGCAGTACCTCAGACATATAGGCGGCATTGGCAAAGGTCAGATTCTGGAAAACGATCAGGTCGGGCTGCAGACCGTCCAGGAAGGCTCTCAGCTTGTCGAGAGTCAGAAGCATCTCGTCCGGACAGACAAAATCCGCATCCACACTTTTCAGCATGCTGCAGGAACGCTCGAACTGATCCTGAGCGGTTTCGAGGTGATAGGTGGGAACACCTACCGGGATATACACGGAACAGAAACTCATAGTCAAAACCTCACTTAAAAATAGTAATGGATCACTGACGACAGAAGGAATTGTTTAACGCTGTGAAGTATCATAGACTCACAAAGGCAAACTGTCAAGTCCTATTTTAGAAAGAAATGAAAGAAAATATGAAAAAATCCGAAATACCACTTGACAAACTCCTGAAAAGGGGATACACTGCGAATTGCTTAGAAGCATTAATTAATCAACCGCGAGACAGCGTTCGTTTATCTTTTCCGACCCTGCGGATTGAATCCGCGGCATTGCTGCTGCAAAGCAAGACCAAACACCTTTATTAATCAGTTCTCTTCCGCCTGAGGACATACGCCGGGAGAGAAACAAAGAGGAGGAAATTCCATTGAGCTATGATCTGAAAGAAGTCTGCAAGGATATCCGCTGTGATATCATGACCTGCATCGGACACCTTGGCGTCGGCCACATCGGCGGCTGCCTGTCCGTTGTGGAAGCACTCGCTGTTCTGTACTTCAAGGAGATGAACATTGACCCGAAGAACCCGAAGATGGAGGGACGCGACCGCTTCATCTGCTCCAAGGGACACGCCGGCCCCGCCGTCTATGCGACGCTGGCCAACCGCGGATACTTTGACAAGAAGGAGCTTCTCACCCTGAACCAGGGCGGCACCAATCTGCCTTCTCACTGCGACATGAACCGCACGACAGGCATCGACATGACCACCGGTTCCCTCGGCCAGGGCTTCAGCTGCGCTGTGGGCGTGGCGCTGGGCTCCAAGCTCAGGAAGGACGGAGCGACCATCTATGCGATGATCGGCGACGGCGAGAGCCAGGAAGGCCAGATCTGGGAAGCCGCCATGTTTGCCGCGGCAAAGAAGCTGGATAACCTGATTGCCTTCACGGACTACAACAAGCTGCAGATCGACGGATCCTGCGAGCAGGTCAACGATGTTGCGCCTCTGGCTGAGAAGTGGGCTGCCTTCGGCTGGAATGTCATCGATGTGGAAGACGGCAACGACGTTGAGCAGGTCGAGGAGGCGGTCAGCCATGCCAAGCTCGGTATCGGCTCCGGCAAGCCCACCATGATCATCCTGAACACCCTGAAGGGCTGCGGTGTGCAGTGGATCGTCGATCTCGGCGCAGGCAACCACAACTGCCCGGTCAGCGAAGAGCAGGCTGAAGCCGCCATCCGTGAAATCAGAGGGGAGGATTAATCCATGGAAATGAGAGCTGTTTACGCCGCGTGCCTCGCGGAGATGATGGAGAAGGACAAGAACGTCGTTGTCCTCGATGCCGACCTCGCGAAGGCCAGCGGAACCCGCGCACTGTATGAGAGATTCCCTGAGCAGATGTTTGACTGCGGCGTTGCCGAGCAGAACATGGCCTCCATCGCTGCCGGCCTTTCTTCCTACGGCTTCAAGCCCTGGATCGAGTCCTTTACGCCGTTCGCCACCCGCCGCATCTGCGACCAGGTTGCGATTTCCATCTCCTATGCCAAGCGCAACGTCAAGATCGTCGGCACCGACCCCGGTATTTCCGCTGAACTGAACGGCGGTACCCACATGTCCATGGAAGACATCGGTGTGCTGCGCTCCGTTCCCGGCGTGGTGATCTTCGAGCCGGTTGACGAGGTTCAGCTGAAGGCTGCCATGCCCGTGCTGAATGCCTATGACGGCCCGGTCTATGTCCGCCTTTTCCGGAAGCAGCTGCCGGTCGTCTTCGGCGAAGATTACAAGTTCGACCTCTTCAAGGCTGATGTCCTGAAGAAAGGCAAGGATCTTACGATCTTCGTCTCCGGTTTCCTGACCAAGGACGTGCTTGAGGCTGAGAAGCAGCTTGCCGATGAGGGCATCGATGCTGAGATCATCAATATCCACACCATCAAGCCTGTCGACTGCGAGACCGTCGTAGCCTCTGCGCGCAAGACCGGTACCGTCCTGACCGTGGAGAACCACAACGTCATCGGCGGCCTGCAGAGCGCCGTGCTCGAAGCCCTGGCGGCAGAGAAGATCCCTGTGACCGCGGTAGGCGTCCAGGATCGCTTCGGCGAGGTCGGAAAGCTCCCGTATCTGCGCGAGGCCATGGGCCTGACCGTCGAGAACATCGTCGCTTCTGCCAGGAAGGCAGCGGCACTGAAGTAAGAAACCCATCTGCGGGGCGGCCTCAGTTCCGCCCCTTTTTTATGAAATAAGATAAAAAAAGAGGAGATATGATTATGAAAATCGCTATCGGCAGTGACAAGTCCGGCTTCACCGTGAAGGAAGCCATCAAAGCCTATCTCACAGAAGCGGGAGTCGAGTTTGACGACCTCGGGACCACGGATCTCGACCATGTCCATCCCTACTATCAGGTTGCAAATGAGGTTGCACCCCTGGTTCAGAACGGCAGCTATGAAAAGGCCGTCCTCATCTGCGGCACCGGCGCCGGCATGTCCGTCGTAGCAAACAAGTATAAAGGCGTGTACGCCGTCGCCTGTGAGGGTGTGTACTCCGCCAAGATGGCCCGCGCAATCAACAATGCCAACGTCCTCTGCATGGGCGGCTGGATTGTCGGACCTGAGATGGCGGTCGAGATGGTAAAGACTTTCCTTGCCACTGCCTGGTGCCAGGATCTGGAAGACTGGCGTGCTGAAAACATGCACAAGTTTGCAAAGCAGGTCAGCGCGATCGAGGACAGCATCTATGGGGCTTGAGTTCGTCTACGCCCAGCCGGTAAAGATTTTCTTCGGCGAGGGAAAGCTTGCGCAGCTTGGCAGTGTTCTTGACGAGCTTGGGGTCCGCCGCTGTGTCATAGCCTGCGGAAAGCATTTCGCCTCTGAGGCGGAGGCCATGCGTGAGAAGGAGCCCCGCATCGCGGCGGTTTTCGGCGCAGTGGAACAGAACCCGCAGCTCGCCGGCGTAATTGAGACCACCCGTCTTGCCCGCGAGACCGGAGCGGACGCCGTGATCGGAATCGGCGGCGGCAGCTCCATCGACACTGCAAAGTTCGCCGCGGCGATCGCCCTCGGCGACGGTGAAGCCATCGACTACTATCACGGGGAGAAGCCCTTCCCGGCTGATCGCCTGACCATCATTGCCGTGCCCACCACAGCCGGAACAGGCAGCGAGGTGACTCAGGTCTCCGTAGTCTCTCACGGCACGGAGAAGCGCACCATCAATAACCCGGCCTTCATGCCGAAGGCCGCGATCGTCGATCCGGTTCTGAGCAGCACGGTTCCGCCGCGCACCACGATGAATACCGGCCTGGATGCCATGGCTCACGCGCTTGAGGGATACTGGAGCCGGAACCATCAGCCCATCTCCGACCTGATGGCGATCGAAGCGGTCCGCCTGATTCTTGAGAACCTGGAAGCGGCGTACCGCGACGGAAGCAACATGGAAGCGCGTGCGAATATGGCTTATGCCTCTCTGCTCGGCGGCCTGAGCTTCGCCCTGCCGAAGACTGCCGGCTGCCATGCCTGCAGCTATCCTCTCTCCGAGGACTATCATCTGCCTCACGGTGAAGCCTGTGCATTCACCCTGGACAGCTTTGTCCGCATCAATGCAGACGAGCGGCTCGAACGCCTCTGCCACCGCGTCGGCCTCTCCGGTACCGAAGAGCTGGCGGAGCGGATCGCGGCGCTCAAACAGCTCGCAGGTCTTCGCAGCCGGCTTTCAGACCTGGGCGAGGTTGACCTGGATAAGCTGGCGCATGACTGTGCCGTACACGGACTGATGCAGAACAACCCTGTGAAGATGGATGAAGCGGCGCTCCGCTCCATGTTTGAAAAGCTCGCGTGAAAGAAGACCTCAAGTATACTCTGATGGTCATCGGCATGGTGGTGTCCTGGTCCATCTACTACGCAATCTCCAAGATTGTCGTGGGTGCGACCGGCTCCGCCCTGCTGGCGGGCTTTCTGCTTCGCATGGCGGCACTCGTGTTTCTGACTGTGCAGCTGGTGGCGGACGGGAGCTTCTCGAGACTGTTCCATCAGGGAAAGGCAGTGAGAATCCTCCTGCTGATCGGTGCCTTCGGTTTCCTGCTGGATCTGTTCGCCAACCTGGGCTACGCCGACGGCAGTCTTTCGACCGGCACGGCGCTGCTGAAAACCGACGTCCTGATGGTGAATCTGGCAACCGTAATCCTGTATCACAAGAAGCTGTATATTTCAGACTGGCTCGGCACCGCGGTGATGCTCTTCGGCGTCCTGCTGGTACTGGGAGTCGACTTCGGCGGCATGAGCCTGCATGTGACAGATCTGTATTTTCTCCTCTCGGCGGCCTGCGTAAGCGCCAATGCCTTTATCATCAAGGCCGCGCAGGAAAAGTATCATGAGGATGCGGATATGATCTCGTATTATAACAATGCAGTTGTCCTGATCCTCTTCGGAACCTCTGCCGCCATCCACGGAGATTTTGCGGGTCTCAGTTCTGCTGTTCTCCCGAAAGGTTTCTGGTGGCTGGTGGCGTTGGGGGGACTCGCCCAGACCGGGATCTATTTCTTCTATTACAGGAACCTGAAGCACTTTGAGGTCTGGCTGGTCAAGCTGTATCTGCTGCTGATGCCGGTGCTGAGCTGCTTCATCGGCGTTTTCTTCCTGAATGAAGAGCTCACAACGAAGAAGCTGCTCGGTATTCTCGTGGTTCTCGCCGGCGCTGCGGTGATTCTGCAGCGGGGGCGCATCAACCATGAGGGGCGCCCGGCGCGGACATAGAAGGCTAAGACTGCCGGGCATCCGCCGGCACGGAAGCGCTGGATCCGCATGAGGACAGAGCAGAGTTCCTGAACAGGAGAGGAAGCAAGCATGCCATACCGAGGCGATAACCTCATGAGTGTCAAGCGCAGCAACCGCAGCGCTGCGCTGAGCATCTTACACGAAAAAGGAGCCATGTCGCGCAAGCGGCTGGCCGAAAATATGAATCTGACCCCTGCGGCCATCACCAAGATTGTCGGTGAACTGATCGCAGACGGACTGCTCTCCGAGGGAGAGACGGTCAGCAGCGGCAATGCCGGCCGCCGTGAAATCCTTGTGGATCTGAAACCGGACGCGGCCTGCGGCCTCGGTGTTCTCATCAATATCCGCTGCGCCGTGATCTCGTGCGTACGTCTGGACGGACAGGTCCTCTTTGCGGAATCTTTCCGGATTGAGGAGCGTGCGGACGCAGAAGCGCTGACAGAGATGCTTTCGAAAGCGCTGCTGGAAAGGATGGAAGCCGCGAACATCGACCGTGACCGGGTCATTGGCCTGGGAATCGCCGTCCGCGGCATCTGTTCTCCGGACGGACGCACGGTGGTCAACAGCTTTGGCGCACTCCGGCAGGAGAACGATCCTCTGCGGGACCGTTTCGAGGCCGCGACAGGTTTCCGTACGGTCATGTCGAACAACGTGAGAGCACTTTTTGCGGCCCAGATGTTTCTGGACCGGGAGGAGCGCGGAGGCTCGCAGTTCTTCCTGCGCTGTGAATACGGCATCGGAGCGTCGCTCTCCATCAATGGCGAGATCTGGCGCGGAGTCACCGAGCAGTGTGCCGAAATTGGCCATATCCCGGTGGTACGGCGCGGAGGCAGGCTCTGCTCCTGCGGCAAGAGCGGCTGCCTGGAGACCATTGCCTCACCTGCGGCAATCCTGAGGGATGCGAAGGAACTGCTCTCACCGGAGAAGACGCCGCTGCTCTGGCAGCAGCGTGACAGCCTGAGCCTGACAGACGTCTTCGAAGCCGCCAGAAGAGGGGATGCGGGTGCGGCGGAGATTACCGACCGGGCTGTCAGCGCACTGGCGCAGGCACTGAAAGCGGTGATCTATCTGGTGGACCCGGGCAGGATCATTCTCTACGGACGTATGTTTGAGGAGGATTATTATCTCTCACGCCTGTTCGCTGAGATGCGGGAGGGCGTGGACAGCGGACACCAGGTGAAAGTGGAAAAGAGCCGCTATAATGAAGCCCTTGAGGAAAGAGCCGCCGGGCTTCTGGCGGTGGAAGAATACTTTAAAATGGGAGGTATTTACGAATGACGATCGAAACCCTGAGAGAGCAGAATCCCGGCCTGAAGCTGTACTGTGTGACGGACCCGGAATTCAAACCCTACGGCCGCGTTCTGAACGGCGACACCGCTGAGCTCGCATCCGTGTTAGAGAAGACCGGCATTCCCGCAGCCGGAAACTGCTACGTGGCATCGGATGAGTCGCTGGAAAAGGTCGGACTGATGAAAAGCATGAAGCGCCAGGCCTTCGGTGAGATGGAAATCCAGGCGGGCTACTGCAACGGCCGGGGCTTTACCCTCAACGCGATGGAATACCATCGCTGCAGCGAGGTTAACTTCACCACTACCGGCCTTGTGCTGCTGCTGGCTCTGCCCGGGCAGCTGGAGGACGGCAGACTGAAGAGCGAGGACGTGGTGGGCTTCTACCTTCCTGAGAATGTCCTGGTCGAGATCTTCCCGATGGTTCTGCACTTTGCCCCCTGCCGTGTGCGCGAGGACGGATTCCGCTGCCTCGTCATTCTGGAGAAGGGGACGAACACCGATATTGACGGGATCGACACTGCTGCGCCGGGCGAGCAGAAGCTCCTGTGGATGCGCAACAAGTGGCTGACCTGCCATCCGGATTCTCCTCAGGCAAAGGAAGGCGCCTTCGTCGGTATCGTCGGAGAGAACCTTACCCTCAAAATATAAGGAACAAAAATCGCTCCCCGGAAGGGGAGCGGTTCCATTCAGCCTTCCGGATTGTTCCCGGAGGGCTTTTTTTTGCCGTGGCTGTTGCGGCGGCGGGACGGTTTATGGCTTTTGCTGACGGCCTTATCCGTGCCTTTTCCGGAAGACGGAGTCTGGACCCGAACCTCGACCGGGATCGGTTTCTCGTGGGATAGTCCGGAAGCCACCGGTGCCGGGGAAGCGGAAGCCGTGGCGGCTGCGGAAGCATTCCCGGAAGAGCGGGAATTCTTCCGGCGGCTGCGGCCCTGGCTTCTGGCAACGGGAGTATCCGGTCCGGACGAACCGGCCAGCTTCTCCGGAGCTTGCGCCGCGGCGGGCGCATGGCCTGCGGATTCGTTCTTTGCGGCTGCAGCCTCTGCTTTCAGACTCGCTTTGTTTCTACGGCTGCGGCGGCTGCGGCGTTCCGCATCGGCCTCTGCCGGCCGCTCCTCATGATGTTCAGGAACCGGAGTGACCAGCAGGGTCGGGGCGACCCATTCGTCGACAGGCTCCGAATCCTCGGTCTCTTCCGGCTCGGGCTCCACATATTCCAGCACGTGGGGAGGCTCCGCCCCGTCTTTCGGCCTTCCGCCGGGGACAGCGGCAAGTTCATAGGATCTGTACTCATGCAGAGCGTCTTCCCGGTCGTCGTCCAGCCGGACGCGGACAGTGGAGCGCAGAAGGTTTACCTGAACCGCAGTGCCGTAGCCGTCTATGGTCTCAACAAAGGCTCCCTGCTTCGGAACCTTCTTGACCAGATCCTCATAGGCGTCCTGCTCATAACGCAGACAGCACATCAGACGGCCGCAGCTTCCGGATATTTTTGCAGGATTCAGAGAGAGGGATTGCGTCTTGGCCATCTTGGTGGATACCGGATGAAAATCATCCAGAAACTGGCTGCAGCAGTACGGGCGACCGCAGATTCCCAGCCCTCCCAGCATCTTTGCCTCATCCCTTACGCCGATCTGCCGAAGCTCGATGCGGTTGTGCAGGATGGCGGCGAGATCCTTGACCAGCGCACGAAAATCCACACGGCCGTCGGAGGTGAAGAAGAACGTCGTCTTGTTCCCCTCAAAGCTGCATTCCACATCCACCAGCTTCATGTCGAGACCGTGCTCGGCGATCTTCTCGCGGCAGATCACGAGAGCGCTCTGTTCCCGCTGACGATTCAGCTCATCGTTACGCAGGTCCATCTGGGTGGCCTTGCGGAGAACAAGGCGCAGCGGATGCACAACGGCAGTATCCTCTACGCTGTGGTTGCCGCGGCTGCACTCGGCAATCTCCATGCCGTTTGCGGTGTCCACAATGACGGTCTCGCCGGAGCAGATCGTCTGTCCGTTGGGGTCAAAATAATATGTTTTTCCCCGGTTCCTGAATTTGATACTGACAACTTCGGTCATCTTGTGTCTCCATCCGTATGATTTGTATGGTTTATTCGTTATTATATTGGTTATATTATATCTTATCTATGTGCTCTGTAAAATGCTCTGCTTATGCTTCAAAGTGCTTTCGGCCTGCATGGATTCCAGCTCGAGAAGACTGAAAACATGCTTTGCATTGACGTTGACCCGGAGGTAGTCCGAACAGCGCTCCAAAAGCCGGTACAGGTGCATGCTCTGTACCGGGTCCAGCGCGCCGGACTCGGTCCGGCTGCAGAGCATGTCCGCGAGCCTTCGCAAAGCGGCATCCAGAAAAGCAGATGTGGCATCCAGTTTGCTGAGCTCGTTCTTTGCAATCCAGCGGTACAGTTTTTCGGGTTTTCCGCTGCTGACAGCGGCGAGATATCCCTCGGCCAGTTTCTCGGACTCTTCATCCCCCTCATCCTCAGCTGCGGAGACATTCACCAGAGCGCAGCGGGAACGTATGGTCTCCAGCAGCTGATCGGGATTGGTCGTGCAGAGAATAAAGATGACGGAGGAAGGAGGCTCTTCCAGAAGCTTCAGGGCGGCGTTCTGTGCATTGAGATTCAGAAGCTCCGCCTCATCCACGATATAAACCTTGCGCTCTGCCTCATTCGGACGGAGAGGTGCGTCAAGTGCGACCTCGCGGATCTGGCTGACGGTCAGTTCCCGCCGCAGATTTCCCTTTGTGTCGGCTTCACGGCGGATATGGATGACATCCGGATGAACCCCGGACTGTACTTTCCGGCAGCCGCGGCAGATCCCGCAGGGAACCTCTCTTTCTTCCAGACAGACGGCAGCGGAAGCAAGCAGTGACGCGGAACGGAGCGCCTCCTCCCGGGACGGAGAGGAGAGAATATATGCGTGACCGATAAGTGAAGCCTGCTCGAAATGAAACGTCTGCATACAGCTCTGCCCCCTTGATCGGATCTCAGCGATGATAAGTATCTGACTGCAATTGTTTTCTGCAATGATGACGCGCTTAAGAGAGCTTTGACTGAACAATCATCAATACACCGGAAGCAACGGAGATCTCCGCCGAATCCGAGGCCCACTCGTTGCTGACTCCGACAGGGAAGGAGGGGAGAAGCTCCGCGTGATCCAACGGATACTTTACCCCGCGCAGGCAGACGCCCTCACAGGGGCCGTCCACCGCGAAGACGGACAGAGACCAGCCTTCCCGGCGCGGGAGGGCAACTCTGCCGTCCATCAGAACGAGGACCTCGCTGTCTTCACTCCGCAGCACGGCGTCAAGGCCATGCCTCCTCGCATATACCAGCGCCTGCAGATTGGCAAGCGTATGGTCCAGCCTTCCGCCGAGCGCACAGCAGAGCAGCAGCTTGCTGAAGCCGTTCTGGATTGCATACCGGATGGCCAGCATGGTGTCCGTATCGTCCTTCTCCGGCCTGTGGCGATCCACCGGCACCGTGCGGTCCACCGGACCGTCATAGGAGTCAAAGTCCGAAATCAGAAGATCCGGCGTCAGACTGAGCCTGGCGCAGTGACTGTAGCCGCGGTCGCAGGCGATGATGAAATCTCCAGGCTGGAGAAAGGCATCAAAGGGGCTGTAGTCGCCTCCGGAGACGACGACGCAGCGCCTGCCCGCGACAGAGCTCCGGTCTGGAGAGACCTGCGAGGAGCCGCTCAAATCCTGCCTGAACACAGTGCGAGACCCGGCTTCAATAGTCCAGCGCTTCCAGGCGGATCAGCGCCTGAATGTAGATCTTCAGCGCTTCTGTGAAGTCGGCTCTGCAGGCGGCTTCATTGATCCCGTGGATCGGTCCGCAGAACTCCGGAACCGGACGGTCATAATGCTCCGGCCCAAAGGCGACCGCATTCGGGAAGTGACGGGCATAGGTGCCGCCGCCGATGGTGAATGGCCTGGCATCCTCGCCGGTGACCTGATTGTAGCTGTCGATACAGGCCTGCACGGCAGGGTTCTCCGGGTCCATATAGAAGGGGACCGCGTCGTTCAGAACCGTGACCGAGGCGCAGCCGGCGGCCTGAGCAGTCAGGATCGAGGTGATCTTCTCACCGGTCATTGTCGTACCGTAGCGGATATCCACGGTCTGGGAGATACAGCCGTCCTCAGCGGTGGTGATCTTGCCTCCGACGCAGGTCAGCGCTGTGAAGCGGCCGTCCTCGCTCTCAAGACCGAGGCCGCTGCCGTCGGTGCCGGCATGGAGCTTCGCAAGAAAACGGAAATAGGGGAGTTCCTCTTCGGCCGGAATAGCGTTCTCCAGCAGATAGCCGACAATCAGCGCAATCGCGTTGACGGTGCCCTCCGGCATGGAGGCGTGTCCGCTGATGCCTTTGGCGGAAAGCTGCCACACACCCGGCCTGAGCTCCTCAGCCCGTACGTCCGCGCTGCTCTGGAGCTGCCCGGCCCGCACGACGGCCGAAGCCTTGGCGGGAACTGCGTTGGCGACGACACCCCCGCTGATCTCAAGGACATTCTCCCGGGCGTGACACGAGCTGAGAAGGGCATGATAGATCCCCTTTTCTCCGTTGATCACAGGAAACTCCGCATCGGGGCTGATACAGAAGAGAGGCAGAGGATAGTTTTCAAGATAGTGATCCACATCCTTCATGTTGGTCTCTTCGCAGCTTCCGAGCAGCGCACGGACAGGATAGCGGAGCGGGATCCCTGCGTCCTTCAGATATTTCAGCGCGTAGAGGCAGAGGACACTTGGCCCCTTGTCATCCAGAACACCGCGGCCCAGCAGATAGCCGTCTCTTTCACGCAGGGTGAAGGGGTCTGCCTCCCAGCCATCGCCGGCGGGGACGACGTCCACATGGGTGATGGTGGCGAGATAGCCCTGTCCGCGGTCCTCTCCGACCGAGGCGTAGCCGAGCCTGTCCTCACAGTTGTGCGTCTCGAGACCAAGCTCACGGGCAATTTCAAGCGCGCATTCCAGGGCGCGGCGGGATTCTCTTCCGAAAGGAGCGCCGGGCTCGGCCGGGCCCTCCACACTGGGGATGCTGACAAGACGGGCGATGTCTCTGACGATTGCGTCCTCATTCTGCTCGGCAAAGCGGCTGATGTCCTCCAGCCTTGCCTCATCGATCATGAGATTCTTCATGAATGAGTTCCTCCTGTATTATTCCGTAAAATGAATATGATTATTGATGTGATCCTGGCAGAAGCAGTGATACCCGGCGCAGCGGGAGCAGTAGCGAAACTCCAGCCCGGGATAGTCAGTATCTGTGCGACCGCAGACGGCACACTTATGCCGGTATAGCTGCTCCCGCTGTTCCTTTCGGATTTTCTGAGAGGCTTTTCGGAAGTTTACGGTCCCGGCGGAGGGGCGCTTCGGGATCAGCTTCAGGAGGGTCCCACCGAAGAAGACCAGGAAGTTCAGCACTGCGACGACAGGCACGAGGTTCACGGGGAAAGGACTGGCGACGACGGCATATAAAAAGTAAGCCGCGTCGATGAGAGCCATGTATTTCATCCTGATCGGGATGAAAAAGAAGAGAAGTACCTGCTGATCCGGGAACAGCGCCGCATACGAAAAGAACATGGACAGATAGAGATACTGGGCATCCATGCGAATACGAATCCCGCCGATGAAGTAAACCAGAAAGCCGTACAGCACCGTAAAGGCCCAGCCGATCAGCAGGTATACATTGAAGTGCGGAGTGCCCCAGTACGCCTCCAGCGTACTGCCCATCCAATAATAAAAGTAGAAGACCAGGAAAGCCAGCATCCCCATGGTGGGCGGATAGACCATGAAGGTAAAGAGACGCCAGATCTGCCCGCGCATGATCAGGCCCGCGTCGAACCAGAGATAGCTCAGCAGCCTGCTGTTGGCCATACCAAGAATCCAGAAAGCCGCATTTGCGATGGTGATATATTTCATCAGATGCGGAATGCCGAAATTCGGATGACGGTAGCAGAAACGGTCGACCAGACGCATGGGATCTTTCACAGCAGCGTTCCTCCGTAGACAAATGATACGTTATGATACTGTTTTTTTGGAGAAATGTCTACAAAAATTTGTAAAGATTCAAAAGAAGTCTTTCCATTTCCAGTATCTTGTGGTATATTGGAATCTGTCTTGGAATATATTGTAATACTTCGGAGATAACGATGGACATTTCAAGAGGATTCGAAAATGAACAGATCGAGGGCCGCAACGCGGTAGCGGAGGCCTTTCGGGCCGGACGGCCTGTCGACAAGCTTTATATTGCTGCAGGGGAGGGCGACAGGAGCCTTTCCTTCCTCGCGGCGACGGCCAGAGAGAAGGGAGTCCCGGTAGCAGAGTGCGACCGGCGGAAGCTGGACGCCATGAGTCAGACCCACTCCCATCAGGGCGTGATTGCGGTCTGTGCAGTGCGGGAATACTGCACTGTGGAGGATATCCTGCAGCACGCTCAGGCGCTTGGAGAGGAGCCTTTCGTCATCGTCTGCGACGAGATTACGGACGGACACAATCTGGGTGCGGTGATCCGGACAGCGGAATGCGCCGGTGCCCATGGGGTCATCATCCCAAAGCATCGGAGCGCCGGTGTCACTGCGGTCGTCAACAAGGCGTCCGCGGGCGCGGCTCAGCATATGCCGATCGCGAGGGTGGCGAACCTCCGTACCGCGCTGCAGGAGCTCAAGGCGCAGGGACTCTGGATCTACGGAACTGCCGCTGACGGAGACAGCCCGCTCTGGCAGACGGAGCTCACCGGCCCGATTGCTGTGGTGATCGGTTCGGAAGGGGACGGAATGGGCCGTCTGGTGCGGGAGAGCTGCGATTTTGTGCTCTCTCTCCCGATGAAGGGCAGGCTCTCATCCCTGAATGCCTCCGTAGCAGGTGCGATTGTGATGTATGAGGTCCTGCGGCAGCGAGGCGCGGGAGCATAGACATGGACGGGATGGAAGAATGGAGCCTGGAGGATATCCTCTCGGAATACAGAGATCTGAATCCCGATGCAGAGGATGCCCTGTACGGCGGAGCCGACGCATACCGGATTCCGGAGCCCGTCTGGGAGCCGGAGCCGGAGCTGCCGTCGGAGCCGGAAAAGATGCTGACAGCGGAGAGAGATGTGCGGCCGATGGATGAAAAACAGAACAGAGACCAGTCGGTGCAGTCCCGCCGCCGTACCGTGATCGAGGAGTTTCCCACTAGCGGGCAGCCGGAGCCGGAGATCCCGGCGGATGATTTTGACTATTCCGTTTTTTTCAGGATGTTTGCGGAGGAGCAGGCGGAGGAAGCCCGGGAGGTCGGTGATGACGAAGACGGGGAAGCTCCGGCTGATGAAGCAGCAAGTACGGATTCGGAGAGCGAAGAGCCGCCGGCCGCGGAGCAGTCCGGTGAAGCGCCGCTGATGGCGGAGAATTCTCCGGATTTTCGGGATATCCTGCGGGATTTCATGCTGCAGGACCGGCATCCCATCTATGCCGATACCCCCGGGCTGAATGCGGAACCGGTCAAAGACGCGGAGAAACTGCTGGGCAGCCTCGACCTGTCGGATGCGGACGGGCTGCTCTTCGGCGCAGGTGCGTCCAATGTGGGAGAAGCAGCAGTCTTTACCGATCCGCCTGAAAAGCCTGCGGAAGAAGTGAAACCGCGGACAGAGGAGAAGAAGCCGGGAAAAAACCGCCTGGCCGGACTGCTCGACCGGTTCGGCAGGAAAAAAAGGGACGGAAAGAATACCGGACAGACCGACGGAGACAGGCCGGAAGCAGAGGACGAGAGCGAAGAAGATGACGGCGCCGAAGACCCGGTGGAGACCGTCCTCAGCATGAACGATGAGGATGAACCGGAAGAGCAGGTGTCTGAAAAACGGAAAAAGCGGACCTATACCGTGGAAGAAGATTTTCCGGAGGAGCACAGCTCCGCTTCTCCGGACCCGGAGCCAGAAGAAGCCCTGCCCGGCTTTGATGCAGATGATTTCGTCTCCGACGGGTCTTTCGGCGATGACAGCGATTATCCGGAACCGGTGGAGGCAGAACTGCCAGACAGTACGGAGGAGGAACAAGAGGAAGAAGACCTGGAGCTCCTGTATGGGGGAGACTTTCCGTCCTTTGGCCAGTGGATCCTGAACGAACTCATGAATGTCTGGATCCGGATCTGCGGCGTTGCGGGCCGCGAGAGCACCGCAACGATGGACGAGGACAGCGAGGATCTGGGACCGGAGGTCAATGTCGCGAACGCGTCGCGCTATTACGGCTCTCAGGTGACCATGCTCCGGATGCGCCTGCAGATCGGGGTGTTTTTGCTGGCGGTACTGGCATATATCACTCTGGGCTTCCCAGTGAGCGGCATGCTGAAGACCGCAAAGGTCGCCTCGGCCATGTGTCTGGGGCTCCAGCTCACGATCCTGCTGCTCTGCCTCGACGTGGTGACGAACGCTGCGGTCAATCTGACCAGGGGAAAGTTCGGTGCGGACGGTCTGGCGGTGCTGTGCTGTGTGATCAGCTCGCTGGACGCACTGGCGGTGACCGTGGGAGGGTTCGGAACCCCTCATATCCCGCTCTGCCTCTTCTCGAGCATGGCACTGCTGGGAATCCTGCTGGCGTCTCTGCTGTCGGCCCGGGCACTCCGCAAGTCGATCCGTGTCCCGGCGATCGGCCGGCGCGCCTACTGCGTGACGGCGGAAGAAGGTGTCCGGAATAACCGGGACATCACGCTCCTGAAATCCGTCAGACCGACCGCAGGCTTTGTGCGCCGTGCCGAGGAGGCCCCACCGGACGAGACGCTGTTTTCAAAAGCGGCAATATTCGAACTTGCAGCGGCGATACTGCTGTCGCTTCTCATCGGGCTTGTGCGGCACGGCATGAAGGATCTGCTGTATATCCTCTCAGCGGTTCTCTCCTGCGCGGTCCCGGTGACGGCACTCATCAGTTTCTCACTGCCCTACTTCATCGGCTCCCAGCGTATTTTTTCAAGCGGTGCCGCTGTGGCGGGCTGGTCCGGCATACACGACATCGGCAGCAGCCGGAACCTGATTGTGACAGACCGGGATCTGTTTCCGGAGGATACGGTCGCGATCGACACGGTGCGGATCTTTGCCGATGAAAGTGCGGAGAGGATCATCGCCTATGCAGGGACCATGGTTGCCGCCTCCGGCTCAGGTCTGGGTCCGGCCTTCAGCGATCTGATGGAGCGCAACGGCTGCAGGATGCGGACCGTGGAGGACTTCCAGTGGCTCTCCGGCGGAGGACTTCAGGGGCGGATCGAAGGCCACCGCGTCCTCTGCGGCAACGCCGATGTGATGCAGCTTATGGATGTGAAGATCCCTTACCGTCTGGTGGACCGCACCACTCTGCTGCTGGCGATTGACGGTGTGCTGTACGGGATCTTCCGGATCAGCTATGCAGGACTGCCCGAAGTGAGGAGTGCCCTGCAGGAGCTGATTGCCTCAAACCGTCACCCCATCTTTGCCATCCGGGACTTCAACATCACGCCGGACATGCTGAGGGAGACTTTTGACGTGGCGACGGACGGCTATGATTTCCCACCCTACGGTGACCGTTTCCGGATCTCGGAGGCCCAGCCGTCGGAGAACAGCAAGGTGGCCGCGGTGGTCTGCCGGGAGGGGCTCGGCCCTCTTACCCACGTTGCCGATACCGGCCGGAGCATGTATGTCGCCATCCGTGTGAATCTGATGGTCACTGCCGCAACTGCGGTTCTCGGCATGCTGCTGACAGCCGGAAAGTTGGCGACAACCGGCCTTCTCAACGTCTGGATGCCCTTTGTGCTGATGCTGATCTCCGCTCTGGTGACAGCACTGGTCAGCCTGTTTATGAAGTTCTGAAAATAACTGTTGCCAAATATCCCTGTTTCGTGTAAAATAACACGAATGACGTTTTCTGGTATTCTTATCAGTTTACAGGCAGTTTTTTATCATATTCTGACAGAGAGGAAGCAAAACATGGAAAGTAAAAACATTCGCAACATCGCCCTCCTCGGGCACGGAAACAGCGGCAAGACGAGCCTTGCGGAGAGCATGCTCTTCGTAACGGGTGCGATTGACCGGCTCGGCAAGGTCAGCGACGGAAACACAGTCTGCGACTATGACCCGGAAGAGATCAAGCGCCAGATCACCATTGCGACCTCCGTCGCCCCGCTGAATTTCGGCGGCTGCAAGGTCAATGTCCTGGACTGCCCGGGTTATTTTGACTTTGTCGGCGAGGTCCTCTGCTCCCTGCGCGCTGTTGAAGCGGGTGTGATCCTGTGCTCCGCCAAGGATGGGATTTCGGTCGGTGCCGAACGCAGCTGGAAGTATCTCCGGCAGGCCAAGCTGCCCACTGCGTTTGTGATTTCCAAGTGCGATGAGGAGCACGGCGACTATTTTGCAGTTGTGGATGCGCTCAGAGAAAAATACGGCAGCATCGTTGCGCCCGTGACCATCCCGACTTCTGACGGCAAGGGCGTGATTGACCTTGTCCACAATGTGTGTTACATGACCAACGGCGCGAAGAGCACGAAGGGTGCGGTTCCCGCTGCCGACGCAGGCAGGGCGGAGGACCTCCGCATGGAGCTGATGGAGACCGCTGCCGGTGCCACCGAGGAACTCATGGAGAAGTTCTTTGAGACCATGGAACTCGAAGAAGCCGATATGGTCGCGGGCATCCGCGCCGGTGTGAAGGACCGCAGCGTCGTTCCCGTGTTTGCAAGCTCCGCCATGCAGAACATCGGCACAGAGGCCTTCCTGCAGGGCGTCGTCGACTATATCCCGAACCCGACCGAGGCCGAGGGTGTTGACCCTGCCGCCCCGGTGCAGGCCTTTGTCTTCAAGACCGTCTCCGACCAGTTCGGCAAGTACAGCTTCATCAAGGTCATGAAGGGCAATGTCACTTCCGACCTGTCTCTGCGCAATCTGCGCGCCTCCTCCACCGACAAGCTCGGCCGTCTCTACAGCATCTGCGGCAAGAAAACCGTCGAGGTCAAGGACGCCTGCTGCGGCGACATTGTCGCCATCGGCAAGATGGACTGGAAGACCGGCGACACCGTATGCGATCCGAAGAACGAGTCCGAGCTCCCCGGCATCGAGATGCCCGAGCCCTGCTATTCCATGGCGATCTCGCCGAAGACCAAGGGCCAGGACGACAAGGTCGCGACAGGCCTTGCAAGGCTGAACGAAGAAGACATCTCCTTCAACCTCGTGAACAACGCCGAGACCCATCAGATGGTCATCTCCGGCCAGGGCGACATCCAGGTTGACGTGCTCTGCGCGAAGCTGAAGAGCCGCTTCGGTGTGGAGACAGAGCTTGCTCCGGCCCGCGTTGCCTACCGTGAGAAGATCAAGGGCAAGGTGGAAGCCCACGGCCGCCACAAGAAGCAGTCCGGCGGTTCCGGCCAGTTCGGCGATGTGTGGATCCGCTTCGAGCCTCAGGACGAGCAGGACGAGATGATCTTCGCAGAAGAGGTCTTCGGCGGCTCCGTTCCGAAGAATTTCTTCCCCTCTGTTGAAAAAGGCCTTCGCAATGCGGTGCTCAAGGGTGTGCTCGCCGGTTATCCTCTGGTTGGCCTCAAGGCAACGCTTTACGACGGATCCTATCACCCGGTCGACTCCAACGATATGGCCTTCCAGACTGCGGCCAGACTGGCCTATCAGGACGGCATCCCCAAGGCCAAGCCGACCATTCTTGAGCCGATCGGCCTTCTGCAGGTCACCATCCCCGACGCAAACCTCGGCGATATCATGAGCGATATCAGCTCCAAGCGCCGCGGCACGGTTCTCGGCATGACCGCGGAAGACGGAATGCAGACTGTCGAGGCCGAAGTCCCGATGGCGGAGATGGGCTCCTACACCATCGATCTGCGCTCCATGACCCAGGGACGCGGCTCCTTCACCTGCAAGTTTATCCGTTATGAAGAAGCACCCGGCAATGTCCAGCAGAAGGTCATCGAAGAGGCAAAGGCGCTGGCTGAGCAGGAGTAAGAAGGACTGAAGCAGTATGAGAGGCAGACTCACCGCGATCAAGAATATCGTCTGGGCATTCGGCATTGTGCTGTGCCTCCTGGCGGTTTTCGTTGGGCTGCTCTTTGCAGCGTTTACGCGCAGCAGGGAGGAGCAGTTTCGCGGCGGTCTGCCACTCGGCAGCTACCGTTCCGCCACTGTGGCGGATGAGGCGGCGGATGCTGTGACAGGGCCTGTACAGGAGGGCGACGGCACGCTGAAGTCTCTGCCGGAGACCGGAGACGCCGGCCAGGAATATATCGATTCACTGACCTTCCTCTGCGACAGTACGCTGATCGGCCTGCGTGACTACGGGATCCTGAACGGCGGCACAGCCACCTCTCAGGTGTGGGCTACGCCGACCGGAGTGCTGGCAGTGGCGGACATTGACGAGAGCCGCATTGTCTTTCCGAATGACGGTTCCATCATCACTGCGGCCAATGCCGCGATGATCGTACAGCCGAAGGTGCTGGTCATCTCCGTCGGAAACGACGGGATCGGCATGGAAGATCAGTATGTCTTCATCGGAAAATACGAGACGCTGATCAACGACATCCGCCGCAACAGCCCGGAGACATGGATCCTCTGCCTGCCGCTCACCTCAGTGACGGCGGATTACAGCGCGGGCGACGGCGTGACGCCGGAACGCTGCCGGGAGGTCAACGGCTGGATCCGCAGTGCCTGCGAGGATACGGGAGCCTTCTATGTCGATGCGACCTCGACGGTCCTTGACCAGAACGGCGCACTCATGTCGGAATACGCGTCCGCGAACGGGAGAACGCTGAACTCAGCCGGGCTGAACCAGATTCTTCAGTATCTGCGTTATCATGCAGTGCAGTGACATTGCGGCTCTCCTATGAACAGAATAGTACAACACCTGCGGTCATTCTGCTGCATCTCTGCAGTAAAACGCCCGCAGGTGTTGTGGTTTCAACCCGCTTTCCGAAAACAGGTCCGCAGCGGCAGAGCCCGGAGAAACCCTCCGGTCCTGCTTCACAGAGGCTTTGCCCCGGTATCAGTGCCTGTTGCGACCCCAGAAGGTGTTGTAGCGATCCGGTTTCCAGCCTGGACTGATCCCACTGACGGCCTCGGCCGCTGTGATGACCGCGTCCCCGTTGTCGATATCAATCAGAGTGTAGCGGTCGTTGCCCATACCGAGTTCTTTCATATAGCTCAGCTGACGCAGACCGTGACGGGATTCCACCCGTTCGATCAGTGCTTTCCCCGCATCTCCGGGAAGCGAGTAGATCAGGTCCATGCAGGCATTGTCGGCTGCAAGAATGTCCAGCGAAGCAACAATGCCGATGTCCGGCGTGACCACAGGCTCGGCACCCGGGCCGGCGCAGTCGCAGTCGACGGACATGTTGCGCATGGTATTGATATAGCAGACATGGGGGGCAAAGTAGTCAATCGTGGCTCTGGTGCTCTCGGAGATGCGCTCCATCAGTTCTTCTTCGGCGATACTCCACATATCCTGACCGGGGTATGTATGGATTTCCTTCTTGCCGATGCGGCCGTCGGCACAGCCGATGCCGATGTTCTTATTCGAACCGCCAAATCCGCCCATAACATGACCCTTGAAGTGGGTCAGAACCAGAAGCGAGTCATAATCCAGCATGGATTTGCCGACATGCATCTCGGAGAACCACTTGCCGCCTCTGACCGGAAGGGTTGCCACGCCGTCGCTGTCCGTGATGTCCACCGGGCAGAAGGTCCAGCCGTTGATCTCCAGGGTCCTGCGATGTGCCTCGGTGGTGTAGCGGCTGCCTTCATAATAGGTGTTGGTTTCGATGATCGTGGCGTCCGGCAGCCTGGAGGAGATCAGCTCCTTTACCCAGGGACGGGGAATGATATTCGGACCCTCGGCTTCACCGGTATGCAGCTTGATGGCGATCTTGCCGCAGAGGACCGAGGAAACCCTGTCGTAAATCTTTTTCATACCTGCTTCGGAAAGATCGTGCGTGAAAAACACCACAGAGCTCTCGCCCGTGCGCTCGTCATAAGGAATGTAGCGGTTCCCGTCTTTGCCGGGGATGGGGGTGCTGTTACTCATTGTGTTACTCCTTCTTGTGCATCAAAGTGTTCTGTATTGCCCTCGGAAACCGGGACAGACATTCTACAGATATGAAATATTATAATGCTTTCCGCCGCCGCAGTCAATCACAATCGCGGTGGTTCGGCTGCAGATCATGCTGTGCGCGCGCGGATGATCAGCCGGCGGGCAGATGTATCGTGGAACGGTCAAAGGAGGTCATGAAGATGGAGGGGGAAGTGAAAACCAGTCAGACGCAGAGCGGAAACCATGACTGTCACAGATCAGAAATGAGAGGAGAATGAAATTGAAGATTGCAATCGTAACCGGAGCATCTGCCGGAATCGGGAGAGAGTTTGTATACGCAGTTGACCGGCAGGAGAATCTGGATGAACTCTGGGTCATAGCCAGAAGAGGGGAGCGGCTGGAGGAGCTGAAGGAGAAGTGCAGGACAGCGGTCCGGCCTGTCATACTGGACCTTTCAGACCTGAACTCCCTGCAGACGATCAGCACGATGCTGGAGCAGGAACAGCCCGAGATCCGGCTGCTGGTCAACGCAGCGGGATTCGGAGTGTTTGGCCCGTTTACAGAAAAGGATCTGGAAAAACAGCTGTCCAGCGCTACCGTAAACTCGCTGGCGCTTACAGGAATGTGCCATGTCTGCCTGCCGTATATGAAGGAGGGGGACAGCATCGTCAATATGGGGTCCAACTCCGCATGGCAGCCGGTGCCGTATCAGACCGTTTACGGCGCAAGCAAATCGTATGTTCTCAACTTCTCACGCGCCCTGTGCAGAGAACTGAGACCAAAGGGAATCCACGTGATGTGCGTATGCCCCGGATGGATCAGAACAGAATTTCAGGCCGTGGCACAGCATGACCGGTATATCCGCTATGTTGACAGATGGTACGGCCCGGAGGAAGTAGCCCAGCAGGCGATGAAAGACCTGAAAAAGAAGAAAATGGTGTCGATCCTCGGTCATCCCGTGCGCCGCCAGGTCAGACTGGTCAAGTTCCTGCCGGTAGAGTTTGTCATGAACACCTGGTGCAGACAGCAGGGCTTTGAATAAGCTGCTCCCTCATCCAGCTGTCGGAGCTCAGAATCCTGGCTCCGATATTCTCCATATCCCGCAGATTGCTCTGCTGGATCTCCTCCGTGACGGAAGAAGTGCAGTCTGACAGAACGGTTATCTCATAGTCCAGAGAGAGCCCGTCGACACAGGTCGCCCGGATACAGTTCGGTGTGGTGGTTCCGGTCAGAATCAGCTCATCCACCTGAAGGCGGCGGAGAATCAGATCCAGTGCGGTGGCAAAGAATGCGGAGTATCTAGGCTTTAGAAGCTCATAGTCTCCGGGAAGAACGGAAAACGGCATGTCTGCGGAAATCTCTGCCGCACAGCCGGGAGAGAGCGGTTTTCCGCCGGAAGCCCACTTCCCGTACCGGCAGCGCTCGACGGTTGCTTCCGTATACCGCCGTGTCACAAAGAAAACAGGGATGCTCCTGCTCCGGCAGAAGTCGATGACCTTCTGACAGGCCGGAACAGTGGCCGGGGCTCCTGCAATAAACAGGGGAGAGGACGCGTGCAGAAACCCGTTCTGCATGTCGATGACAAGTAAAGCTTTCATGGTCCCTCCAGGGCAGAGATGATCTCTCCGGGATTCAGATTCCGGTTCGTTCTCAGAGCGCCGGAGAATTGCCGAGGCCTGTCAGTACGGACAGGGCAGCAACTGCACTCTGTGACATCAGAGAAAGTATATCAAAAACAGACAGAGTATACAAGCCGTTAAAAACCGGAAAGCTCCCCTCTGAAAGGCCCGGCCTTCATAAAACCAATTGAATGCGCGGCAGCTCCGTGCTATACTTTATGTACTATGATTTATCTTATCAGACATGGACAGACTGAACTGAATAACAGCCAGGTCCTTCAGGGCAGAAGCGACTGGCCCCTGAACGAAAACGGCAGACTGCAGGCGCAGGAGGCAGGAGAAAGGCTGAGAGGGGTCTCGTTTTCCCGGGTCTACTCCAGCCCACTGAAAAGAGCGGTACAGACTGCGGCAATCATCGCACCGGCTCTGGCACCCGTCATCGACGAAAGACTGATCGAGATGGACTACGGACCGTATGAGGGAATGGCGTTGAATGCGCTGACGCCGGAAGTCATTTCTTTCTTCAGGGATTTTGTCAATCACCCTGCTCCTGACGGAATGGAACCTCTGGCAAATGTCGTGAAGAGAGCCGGAGAATTCCTTGAAGCAAGATGCAGAACAGACGTCAACATTCTGGTGTCTACGCATGCCATCGCGATGAAAGGAATGCTGGAATACCTCACCCCTGAGTCCCATGGGGGATACTGGTCAAAGTATATCGGAAACTGTACGGTTTATGTAACAGAGTATCGGGAAGGTCAGTTTTCAGTCCCGCGGGAAATCGGCCCATGACCAGACAGGATCACCGGTCCGAGCTGAAACGCAGGGACCGGAGCAATCAAAGGCAAAAGGAGCGGATAAAGATGAACAGGACCTATTCAAGCTTCATGGATTGGAAAGAGCCGAGCCGGCAGACAGAATATGTTGAGAACACCCCTTTGCTGGCAGAAAACGGCACGCTTTTGGCGAAAGGCTGGGCAAGGAAGAATGTTTTCCGGTATGACCGGGACCGGGTCAGACATGTGATGCGCCGGAAGGAATGGGACTTCTACCAGATCTCCGACGGGCGGCTGATGCTTCAGATCAGCTTTGCCAACATTTCTCTCGGCGGCTATGCCTCTGTCACACTTGTCGATCTGAGAGCGGGAAAGACGCTGGTTTCGGACATGGCTCCGTTTGTGGGCGGAAAGGACAGATACATCCTCCCGGCCAGAGGAGACGTTCCCAACTATGTGGGTTTCCGCGTCGGTAAAGCATTTTTTGAGGCAAATACCGGAGCGGAACGCCGTACGCTGCGCTATACGAACGGAGATCTGCGTGCCGAAATCGTCATGGAGATCATGCCCGGACTGGAGAATATCACGACGGTACTGCCGTTTGAGGGGTTTCCGGACCGCTACTTCATGACTACGAAGCAGAACTGCATGCCCTGTGAGGGGACGGTTACCAACGGCAGCGATCAATGGCGCTTTGAGAAGCCCGACAGCTTCTGCGTGCTGGACTGGGGCAGAGTGTGTACACCGTATTCGCTTGTCTGGTACTGGGGAAACGGTTCCGGATGGGTTCAGGGAAATGACGGTCAGAAGCATCTCTTCGGTTTCGAGATTACCTGGGGGATCGGAGACGAGTCAAACGCCACGGAGACCTGCGTGTTTTATGACGGGAAGGCACACAAGATCGGGGCCGTTGACGTGGAGACTTTTCCAAAGCCGGATCAGTACATGAAGCCGTGGCATTTTCTGTCAGAGGACGGGAGATTCAATCTCACCATGGAGCCGTTCTATGATCACCACAGCGACCTGAACGTCGGGGTAATGCGGATGCACAGCCATCAGGTCCACGGTAACTGGAACGGTACGGTAACGCTGGACGACGGTAGCGTCATCCGGATCAGGGATTTCTATGCCTTCTGTGAGTATGTCGAGAACCGCTGGTAGGAACGGTGGAATAATATTTGATCAAGGTATCTTTTTCAGCCGGAGAATTGGATTTTTTACAGCATTATCACTCCTATGTAGGAGTATGATATTGCATGTGGCATAAGAAGATGATCTGGAAAAGAGAAACCGTAATCCTTTTGGTGTATTTCAATTTTGAAGAAGGGCTGGGTGTGTTATGGCAATCGACAATGATGTGATTATTGATAGAAAGCCCTTTGATGTTCAGAAAGCTGTGGTCCTGTTGGATGTCTATTTATATGAAAAGAAACATCAGCTCAAGAGGACGGAGGCAGCAAAAATAGCGTCTGAACGTCTGCGGGAGCTGGCAGTTCGGCGCGGCATGACAGTTTCAGAATCATTCCGCAGTCCGATGGGGTTGCAAAACCGAATCAGGAGTATTGCTGGAATATTCGAAGGAAAAGAATCAGCTTCAGCTCCCGGCACAGAAGCATTCAGAGAGGCTGTGGCTATATATAAGACTGATAGACAA
>JAILFJ010000091.1 GCA_024697625.1 Oscillospiraceae bacterium | reverse complement strand
TATTACACGCTCGGTTTCCGCATTGACTACCATCAGCAGATCCTCCTATGAATGATCTGCTGATAGTATATCATATTGTCACAAAATAATCCACTCTTTTCGTTACAATATGATTAATTAATTTTGTGACAAATCCTAAGTCCAATACGAAAATACGAATAAGAATTCCGATCCTCATACCGGCCCGTCGCAGAAAGCCCCGGGCCGGTTTATTATACACTGGCTGTCCTCTCCTGCACCGTCAGCCTCTTGCGTGATGTTCCATCCGCAGGAGATACGCCTTCTTTTCGAGCCCTCCCGCATAGCCTGTCAGGCCTCCGTCCGTACCGATCACCCGATGACAGGGGATGATCAGCGAGATGGCATTGTGTCCGACTGCGCCTCCGACCGCCTGGGCGGACATCCGGGCAAGTCCCAGCCGCCGGGCAGTTTCTTCTGCGACCTGTTTGTACGTCCTCGTCTCACCGTAGGGGATCGTCAGGAGGACGCTCCACACGGTTTTTCGGAAAGCGGTTGTACGCATGTTCAGCTTCGGTATGAAACCGGGCTTCTCTCCGCCGAAGTAGAGATCCAGCCAGCGGAGCGCCTCCTCGAAAACCGGTAGCGCCCTTTCCGCATGATCGCTGTTCAGCGTTTCGGCATAATACTTCTGCCCTTCAAACCACAGACCGGTAAGGGCATCTCCGTCGCTTGCCAGTGTGATGTCGCCCAAGGGCGACTGATAATGAAATGTATAATCCTGAAGCATTCTTCCGCCTCCTCAGCCGTATGGAAGGCAAGTGTATCACAGCAGCAGGTGCGGGCGCAAGAAAAAACCTCGGAGGACGAATCCTCCGAGGCGCATGATGCATAATACGGTTTGAAATGCGACGCTCAGTCTGTCACTTCCTGTGCGCTGTAGGCCAGGCCGTTATCGCCTCCGGCGCTCTGACGACAGCGGCGTCCGCCTTTCTGATCGTCAGCTCCGCACTGACAAAGACAATCTCGTACTCCTCGCCTGCGCTCAGAGTGCCCTGGGTGATGGCATAGCTTCCGGCATTTTCGCCCTCTTCCCGGCTGAGCGCACCGGTGATGACAACGCTCTCGTCCGCGGTGTCAAACGTCCAGGTCAGCTCAGGATCCAACTCGCCGTAGGTCTTGCTGACCGCGTCCGCCGTGATGGTAAGAATTCTTCTGTCCGTCTCGGGCTCCCGGTCCTCTTCCTCTTCTGGCTCCGCTTCCCCGTCCGGTTCTTCTTCAGGCTCAATGCGCTTATCTTTCCGTCCTCAGGCATAATCCGCTCCGGTGTGCAGCTTCCTGTTTGAGTCTGCGAGAAACCTGACATGATCTTCAAAACCATGAAGGACGCTATAAAGTTCTACTGGACAATTTTATTGGTTATGATAAAATTGTCCAGTAGTAGTAGACAAAATCATCACGACATGTTAAAATGTCCAATAACATTAGGGCCTTCTGCCAGGAGACGAGTAAAAATGATTAAACGCGAAAAGTATATGAGACCTATTCGGGAATTCTATGACGGAGATCTGATCAAGGTCATTACCGGTATTCGTCGGTGTGGAAAATCCGTTATCCTGAGACAGATATTGGAAGAGATCAAAGAGCGCTCAGACAATACCATTTTCCTCGATTTTGAAGATACTGCTGTTCTGAATGCCATTCCGGATGAAATAGCGCTGCTGAACTATATTGAGAGTCATCGCAAGAAATCTCTGTGCTATGTTTTCCTTGATGAGGTTCAACGGGTAGAGGGATGGGCAGGTGCATGCAGAACTCTTAGGATCAGGAACTGCTCCGTTTTTATAAGCGGTTCAAACTCAAAGCTATTGTCCAGGGAATTTACAAAAGAACTTTCAGGCAGATATGTGCCGTTCCGGGTACGCCCCTTTGTATATAGAGAACTTGCAGAATACGGGACAGAGCTTGGTAAGGAAGTCACCCTTACCGATTACATTATCTGGGGCGGCTTCCCAAAACGGATCGAATACAGCGGTGAAAGCGGTCAGCGAATTTATCTGAATGAGTTGAATGAAACCATTATTCTGAACGATATCATTAACCGATATAAAATCAGGAAAACCGAGGTCTTCAAACGACTGGCCAACTTTGTCTTTCTGTCGAACGGAAGGATTCTGTCTGCCAGATCAGTAGAGAAATATATGAGAGGGTCCGGACTTTCCTGTTCTGTCACAACGATTACCAAGTATATCGGATATTTAGAAGAAGCCTACGCAATAGGGACCGTAAAAAAGTATTCTGCAAAATCTAAACGTGAGCTGGAATACTATCTGAAGGTTTACGATGAAGACGTAGCTTTAAACTCCATACGGGTCATAAACAACCGATATGATCTTACCCATAATTTTGAAAATGTCATCTATAACGAGCTCCTTTATATGGGCTACAATCTTCAGGTATATCATGACGGTTCTCATGAGATTGACTTTGTGGCAAATAAAGGTAATAAACAATACTATATCCAAGTTGCCTATTCTGTTGCTGAAGAGAAAACATATGAGCGGGAATTCGGGGCTTTTGCCAAACTTGACAACTCCTGTCAGAAGATTGTGATTACAAATGACGATATTGATTACAGTACCAGTACTGTACGTCATATCCGGTTCAGAGACTTCGTACAGATGGAAGAACTGTGATTGTATCAAATCGCTATTCAAGATTTCCGGGAAGGCATCGTTTTCTCTCACAACGGCCCGCCAGGCTCTGAGTGTGCCAGACGCTTCTCCAGCTTCCGGGTGCCATGTCGAAGAGGCTGTCAATATATGTGCCGGTGAAAATCTCGTCCGGTGTCCCCTGCCGATCTGCCCGCCCTTCACGGATGCACAGGATGCGGTCGGAGTATTTTCTTGCCAGCTCCAGCTCATGCAGACTCATGATAACGGCAATCCTCTTCTCTCGCAGGAGCTGTCTGAGAAGCTCCATGAACTCCAGCTTGTGTCTTATATCGAGGAAAGAAGTCGGTTCATCCAGCACCAGCAGCTCCGGTTCCTGACACAGCGCCCTCGCAAGCAGAACCCGCTGGCGCTGACCGTCGCTGATGCTGTCGAAATCCGCGTACCGTATCTCTTCGATTCCGACCGTGCGCACAGTCGATTCGATAATCCGGCGGTCCCGCTCTGACAGGATCCCCAGTCGGCCCGTATAGGGATAGCGCCCGGCTGCGACAACGTCTTCGCAGCGCATGAGCTCGGGGTCCGCTCTCACGGTCATAACCGCGGCGCAGCAGCGGGCGAGGTCGCGCTCCCGATAATCCGGCAGCGGAATTCCTTTCAGAAGGATCTTGCCTTCAAGGGGCGGAAGCTGTCGGAGAATCGTCCGCAGAACAGTGGTTTTCCCCGCTCCGTTCGGCCCGATCAGGCCGAGCATCTCTCCCGGCTTCAGTTCAAGGGTGACTCTGCTGACCACCGGGCGTTTTTCATACCCGACTGTGAGCTGTTCCGTACGAAGGATTGCGCTCTCTCCCATCTCATCGCCTCCTGTTCATCAGCATATGGATGACGACCGGCGCTCCGAACACCGCGGTCACCGTGCTGATGGAGAGCTCCGTCGGTGCAAAGAGCATCCGTGCCGTCAGGTCGCAGAAGAGGCAGAACACAGCACCGCCGAGAAAACAGGCGGGGATCAGCAGAATGGGTTTCGCCGTTTTCAGGAGGCTTTTCATCAGATGCGGCACCGCGACACCCACGAAGGAGATCGGCCCGGCAAAGGCAGTCACGCTGGCGGCCAGGATGCTGGAGAGGAGGATCAGTGCCGTGCGGAAGCGCGAAAGATTGACTCCCACCGTCTGTGCATGGCTCTCCCCAAGCTGCCAGGCACTCATCGGTTTGGAGAGAAGAAAGCTTCCCGCAACGGCAGGAACCGTCACAAGCGCCGACACGCCGAGGTTGCCCCAGCCAATCCCGGAGAAGCTGCCCATCGACCAGTTGTGAAGATTCACGATGTTGCTGTCGTCGGCAAAGGTCACGGCAATCTCCGTCAAGGCAGAGCAGATATAGCCGATCATGACACCGCAGACCACAAGCAGCGCCATGCTTTTCAGCTTCCGGCTTGCCAGCAGGATAAAAGACATCGAAAGCATCGCGCCGCCGAAGGCTGCAACAACCATGGACACAGAGCTTACTGCAATTCCTCTGCCGAGGCAGGCGATCATCGTGAAGGCCACCGCCAGCTTTGCCCCGGACGAGATTCCCAGGACGAAAGGGCCGGCGATCGGATTGCCAAAGAAGGTCTGGAGCAGAAAGCCGGACACCGACAGAGCCCCGCCGAGCAGAGCCGCGGCGAAGAGGCGCGGAAGGCGGATGTTCCAGACGATCCCCGCAGCCATGCCGCTCTCTTTCCGGTGAATGAGCGCATGCAGCACCTCCTCTGCCCGCAATCCCGCGCTGCCCGCAAGAAGATTCAGCCAGAGCAGAACCAGCAGCAAAACGGCAAGCAGCAGAAACGCCGCTCCGGATCGGGCAGTCCGTTTTCTCTCTTCCATTCCTCTCTCCTCAGCCGAGCCTGTAAAGGCAGGTCAGGTCTTCGTCTCCCGCGTCGCCGCTGAGTACTCTGTGAAAATCCGCGATCATCCCCGCTGTGGCGGAGCTCCGCTGAAACATGCTCTGCTCTGTACACCACACGTCCCCGTTTCGGACTGCTTTGAAGTCTTTCAGAAGCGGGCAGAGGGTCAGAAGCTCCTCCAAGCTGCGCAGTTCTCCGGATACTGTGCTGTTGTAGATCAGGACGTCGGCGTTCAGCGCCTGGGCATAGAACGCTTCCATCTGCAGTGTAACGGCGGAAACTGCGTTTTCTTCTCCGGGAAGATCACGATATACGCTCTCTCCTCCCGCAAGCTCGATCATCCGGGTGACGTAGTCCGCGTCCTTTCTCACCACCACCGCGCCGTTTGACGCAATATGGAAAAACGCCACGCTTTTCCTGCCCGGTTCCGCGCTTTTCAGCCCGGACATGGTCTCCTGCTGGAGCCGAAAGAACTCCTCCGCTTCCCGGAGATGCCCGGTCAGCAAACCGTAGAGTTTGATCCACTCGACCCGGCCGAGCGGATGCGGCTCGTAGCTGGAATATTCAAGAAATACCGGCAGCCCCAGCGATTCCAGCTTCTCCCTCGTCTCCGGGCTGTGGAGGATCATCGTGTTTTCGATGACCAGGTCGCAGCCTTCCTTCAGCAGCAGTTCGTAGTCCGGCGCGCTGTATTTCCCCGCGTACAGCAGGGACCCCTTCTCAAACAGCTCCCGGATCTCCGAAACGTGCCAGGAGCTCTCGGCCGTGGAAGAGAACCGCAGCGCTCTCTCCGCACCGCATTGCAGAAAAAGGTCCGGCACGGAAGAGCTCGCAGCATAGACATGTTTCACAGGGATCCGGATGACGGGCAGTCCCATGGAGTTCAGCAGCTCTTCCCGGCCGGGATCTCCGGCAGCACCTTCCACGCTCTGCGGCAGGAGCAGATACTGCTCCTGCCCGCCCAGCGTCAGCAGAGCAGAACCGTCGGCCAGATACTCCACACGGAACTTCTCCGCATACCGCAGCTCCATCTCACCCGGCTCTGCGGGCCGATCACTGTCATCCTGCCGGTTCTGCCCGGACCGCTCCGGTTCCGCAGCCGCTGCACCCTGTGCTGCCTGCGCTGTCCCGGCATCAGGCCCGGCAGTCTCCCGGTCTGACGGGGTCCCGGCTGCCCGGACGGATGCCGCATCGAAGGTCAGGCTGTATTCGATCTCGTGCGGCTCACTCATGGCCACGGTATCCGCGACCACCGCCATCGGCCGGTTAAATACCGCGACCGGAATCTCGAAGGCCGAAGTCTCCTCCTCCGACAGCGGGTCAAAGCGCAGCTCGCCCACCCGCATATAGTCGTAGTTTCGGCTGCCCCAGCGGATCCTTGCGACACACTTTCCGTCCTTCACGATGAGCCGGGCGGGAGATTCAATTTTTGCCCTGCCGCTTCCCCCGCTCAGGCTGACCTCGACAAGGTATTCTCCATCCACAAGGCCAAGGCTCTCCGCTGTGGTCAGATATCCCTCCCGAAAGGCTTCCGGCGGGAGAGAGTCAGCCCGGAAGCAGAGCGTACGGTCATACCAGAGCTCCTTGTTTCTGCTCCAGGCCGCGCAGGGAACGCCTGTATCCAGCGCTGCCACCGGGAAGCTGAAGACGCAGCGTCCCTCACTGTCTGTTTCGGCCTCAATCCAGTCCTCTTCGCTTCCGGCATCCGCCTCTGTCGCCGTCCCCGGCCAGAGATAGCGGTATGCCGTCCCTCCCATGGTCATGACCGCAGTCATCGAGGCATTTTCCACATGCAGGCGGCAGTCTGCGATGCGGAACATGGAGGAGCTGCTCTCCACCCTGACAGGATAGTCCCCGTCGAGGAGGCTCTCTCCGGAGACCGGGACCATTCCCTCCTCGACGACCTCCTGCACTGTCGTCATCTGTGACGGATCCGCCACGCCGTCCGCAGAAGCGGCCGCGCAGCAGCTGCCCAGAAGGCTCAGCGTCAGAGCCCAGCTTAAGAGTCGTTTCCCCGCGTCCTTAAACCCTGCTCGCTTCACTTTGCGCTCTCAAGTGCAGCCTTCGCATGCTGCACAAAGATCTCCTGAATCTCCTCCAGCTGTCCAAGGCCTTCCAGCACGCACTCGACTTCGAAGCCCGCTTCCCGGAATATACTCTTCCAGGAATCCTCTTCGTCACCTGCCATGTCGTTGTTTGCGTGATCTCCTGCGACTATCATCATCGGACGCAGCACTGCCCGGCTGTAGTCCCCGCTCTGCACCGCTTCAAGCACGTCCTCGACAGACGGCTCCGCTTCCACAGTACCGATGAAGACGTTCTGCTCTCCTGCATCATTCAGAACCTGCTGCATCCGGATATATATCGCATTGGACTCCGCCTCCGTGCCGTGGCCCATGAGGCAGATCGCAGTTTTTCCGTCGTCATAATCCTCTGTGGCGCTGACGATGATCTGCGCCACAGCAGCGAAATCCTCGTCGCTGCTCAGCAGCGGCTCTCCGACGATGATCTGTTCGAAAGCGTCTGCGTATTCGGCAAGCTCATCCACCAGATCCGTGTATTCATAGCCATGCATCAGATGCGTCGGCTGAACCAGCAGTGTTCTGACACCGTTGTCGATGGCTCTGTCCAGTGCCTGCGTCACGTTGTCGATCACTTCTCCGTCCCGGTCCAGCACATGATTGATGATGATCTGGCTGGTAAAGGCTCTGCGAACGCTCCACTCGGAGAAGGCCTCGATCAGGGCGCGCTCGATCCCGCCGACGCTTAGGCGCCGGCTGTCATTGAAGCTGGTCCCGAAGCTGACCACCAGCAGTTCCTTCTCGCCGATTCCGTCGGCATTCAGGGGGTCGTCCAGCGAAGCGTCTCCGGTCTCATAGTTCTCTTCATCGTCCTCCGCACAGGCGGTCAGGCATCCGGTAAAGAGTGCCAGAATCATGGTCAGGATAACTGCACAGGATAAAATGCGTTTCATTCTTCCTTTACTCCTTTGAAAATAATATTCAGAATTTCCTCTTCGGAAAACCCTGTCTCCTGGGGGCGGCGCAGAACAATCAGCTCTGTGCCGCAGTCTTTTGCGGCCTCGGCCTTTTCCGGAAAGCCGCCGGTCTTTCCTCCGTCCTTGGTCACCAGAATGCGGATATCATACTGCCGGATCAACGCGGCATTGAGGTCCCGGCTGAAGGGTCCCTGCATTGCGATGACGTTCCGATGAGGGATCCTGAGGGCTTCACAGGCGCTGAGAGCCTCGTGCGTCGGCAGAACACGCGGGAACAGCCTCGACGGATCCAGTCCTGAGAATGCCGCAAGATCTCTGGTGCCTGTCGTAAGCAGGACATTGCCCGGCTGAACCGCGAGGAGCCCGGCCGCCTCCGCGGCATCCGCAACCCACACCGCGTCTTTCGCCTCACTGCTCTCCCGCCTGAGTCGCAGGCAGGGAACACCGCTTTTCCGGCAGGCCTCCCTGACCGATGCACTCACGTGCCGGGCATAGGGATGGGTGGCATCCACACAGAAATCCGCATCCCGCAGAAGGAGCTGCTTTTCCTCTTCGGTGCGCGGCCCTGTCAGGACCCGGATCCCGGACGCTGCCCCCTGTTCCTCCTGCCCGTATTCCGTTGCGACACAGACGGTCACCTCCGCTCCGCGTTCCCGCAGGCGGTAGGACAGTTTCCGTCCGTCGCCCGTCCCGCTGAACAGCAGGATCCTCATACGCGGTACCCCCGCGGTGTCACCATTCTGCCTTCAATCTCTCTGCTACTGGAAGAGCCGACAAAGACCGTGGTAAACATATCCGCTTCCGCGTCCATGAGTTCCCGGAGTGTGAGCAGCCTCCAGCTCTCTCCTTCACGGCCTGCATTCCGAACCAGCCCGCACACCGTGCTGCCGCTTTTCTGTTCGAGAAGGACTTCGCATGCCCTCCGCAGTGTATCCGGGCGGTGGCGGGACGCCGGGTTGTACAGGCAGATTACAAAATCCCCCTCCGCCGCGCAGCGCAGGCGCTTTTCGATCTGCGCCCAGTCCGTCAGCCGGTCTGAGAGCGAGACCGTACAGAAGTCATGCCCCAGCGGTGCTCCGAGCAGCGCGGCGCAGGAGACGGCCGCCGTAATTCCGGGGACGATCTCGATCTCGACGTTACGGTATCCCGGCGCCAGCTCCAGGACCGGGGCAGCCATTCCGTAGACGCCTGAGTCACCGCTGCAGACCAGTGCGACGGTCTTTCCCTCCGCAGCCTTCTCCAGGCAGTACCGGCATCGCTCCAGTTCCCCGGTCATGCCGGTGGAACAGACTTTTTTCCCGGGATACAGGGGCCGGAGCAGTTCGATGTACAGCGTATATCCGCACAGGATCTCCGCCTCTTCAAGTGCGTCCTTTGCCCGGTCCGTCAGGCAGCCCCCCGCGCCCGGTCCGAATCCGACCACATACAGTTTTCCCATATCACCAGCTCCAGTCCGGTCGAAGCTCTGCCTCTGCCAGTGCAAGGCTCACTCCGTCCGCGGCGTATTTGCGCTCGATCAGCTCTCCCCCGCCGGCCAGTACGGCGGCACGCTCACATACGTTATCCACACCCACCGTCTTTTCGACAAAGGAGGAGGCGGAAAAGCATCCGGGCACACATTTCAGCTCCTCAGCGCTGAAGAAGCGGATCTGCAGATCCCTTTTTTCACAGAAGCGCAGAAGACCCTCCTCGTCCCGTTTGCAGTCGATGCTTGCCGCGCCCGCAAGCGCCTGGGGGAGGATGCTCCGCTCCTCGCAGAAGCGGGTGAAAACCTGTTCCAGCATCTCGGGACTGATCCCCCTCCGGCAGCCCACTCCAAGGCAGAGCAGGTGCGGCACAAGCTGGAGTGCCTCCCCGCCGGCAGGCCGATAATCCACAACCACGTCACCTGGAGAGCCGATTTCCAGATTCTGCGGGATCGTTCCTTCCACCGGCCAGCGGCATTCAATCCGAACCCGTTCCTTTCTCAGCAGCCTTGCCGAGACCGTCCTGATCCGTTCTGGCTGCAGGATGGTCATATTCTGTCTCTTTGCCCACAGGTCCACGGCAAAGACGGCGTTCAGATCCGTTGCAGTCGTAATCACAGCCGTCGCTCCGCAGACCTGGGCGATCCGCTCCGCCAGGGCATTTGCCCCGCCGAGATGGCCGGACAGCAGCGGGATTGCGAAACGGCCGTATTCGTCCAGGACGATGACCGCGGGATCCTCCGCCTTCCTCCGAAGCCGGGGCGCGACCGCTCTCACGGCGATCCCCGCCGCTCCGATAAAGATCAGCGCCTCACGGTGGGGAAACTCTTTTTCAACCCAGGCGCCGAGGTCTTCCTCCGCGCTTCTCAGAGTCCCGCCCAGGACGGACTGCAGCCGACCGGCCAGCGTTCTGCCGCGTTCCGTAAACGCAGCAAATCCCAGTCCCTCTCTCACCATTCTCTGAGCATCTCCGTTGCCTCCTTCGTCATCCCCAGCAGTCCGTATTCGTTCGAGAACGTGACGGCACCGATCCGGAAAGCCCCCTCCGCTTTCCTGAGGAGCTGTTTCCTGATGGCCTTCATCAGCGCATCCATGACAGGCTCTCTGAGGCCCGCCCGCTCAAGGACGCTGAGGCAACCGTCCGAGGTCGTCTGTTCCATCAGATCCGCGCATACCTCCTTTGAGGCTCCCCATACCGCCGCATGGGCGCAGAACAGTTCTCTGCGGCAGTCGGCGATCTTTGAGTGGGTGTTCATAATCCCGCCGGCCAGCTTCACGAGTTTCCCGATATGTCCGATCAGCAGGACGTTCCGAAAGCCCTCCCGGGCAGAGATCTCCAGCGCATCCCCAATATAATTGGAGCATTTCAGAACAGGGACGTCCCGCAGCTGCGGATACTGTCCCCGCAGAAAGTCTGTGCCGTAGTTTCCCGGCACGAGGATCAGTTTTTCCGTACCGTGGATCACCGCAAGCTGATGGGCTTCGACCGCGACGGTATCCACCAGGGCCTGCTCGCTCATGGGTTCGACGATTCCTGAGGTCCCCAGAATGGAGATTCCGCCCTCTATGCCGAGCATCGGATTGAAGGTCTTCTTCGCAAGCCGTTCCCCCTCGGGGACCGTAATCAGGACGTCCAGACCGCCGGAATAATCCAGCTCGCGGCAGGCTCTTTCCGCAGCCTGCCGTATCATTTTGCGTGGGATCCGGTTGATGGCGGCCGCCCCGATCGGCTGGTCCAGCCCCGGCTTTGTCACGCGGCCGACGCCTTTTCCGCCTTCAATGCGGATTCCGCAGGCCGCCCTCCGTACCTCAGCACAGATCAGAATTCCGTCCGTCACGTCAGGGTCGTCTCCCGCGTCCTTGCGGATCGAGCAGACCGCCGTATCGCCCTCCAGGTACAGCTCCTCCGGCACACAGGTAATGCGGGTGCCTTTCGGAGTGATCAGGGAGACCGCTGTCGGGCGCTCGCCGTCCAGGAGCAGCGTCGCTGCCGCAGAGGCAGCAAGGGCCGCACAGGTTCCCGTGGTGAATCCGGAGCGAAGCGGTCCTGTCATGTTGCGCTGTCCCTTCACGTCGCGCGCTCCCTCGCCGCAAGCTCCGCCAGTTCCGGGAACCGTGAGAGAAGCTTGGCCCGATTCTCACGCCGATGGGGGAAAGAGCAGTTTTCACAGCTCTTGATGCCGCTCTCCAGATAGACGTAGTTTCCGCGGCACCTTTCTCCCAGGCAGTACAGAGGGCAGTAGCAGAAGATGCAGTTAAACTCCTCCTCCGGTATTCCTCTGTGGCAGGGAAAGTATTCGCATTCCCGATTCTGAAAGAATTCACTGCTCATCCGTTCCATCCTCTCTCCGCCGGATCCTGCATATCCGCCGCCATATACAGCAGTGCGTTGCAGATCGCCGCGGCGACCGTGCTACCGCCCTTTCTTCCCATGGCCGCAATACAGGGGATCTCATATTCTCTGCAGACGGACACCATCCTCTGCTTGCTCTCTGTGACGTTCACAAACCCGACCGGCACCGCAACGACAAACGCCGGCCTCAGCCCGTTCTCGATCTGCTCCGCGGTCTTCAGGAGCGCAGTCGGCGCATTTCCCACTGCCCGGGCAGCCTCCGGCCATCGCTCCGCCGCTGCTTCCATAGCCGCCGAAGCTCTGGTACAGCCTTCTCTCTCTGCCCTCACGGCGATCTCCCTCTCCGCTATGAGGCAGTGCGCTTCACAGCGCAGCCTGCTCAGGGCACTTTTGCTGAGGCCGCTGAGCGCCATATTGGTGTCCGTCAGGACCGGGATGCCCTCCGTCAGTCTGCGCACCGCCGTCTCTGCTGCGTTCTCGCTGAAGTACAGGTTACGGACATAGTCAAAGTCCGCCGTCGCATGGATGCATCGCAGGATCACCGGCGCCTCCCGCTCCGGCAGGCGGATTCCGGCAGCCTGCAGCTCCGAGCGGATGATTTGGAAGCTGCTCCGCTCAATGTCGGCGGGCAGGACATGTTCAGCCATGGGCATACTCCTCCATCCTGCGGCAGACCGCGTCCAAATCCAGATGCTCTCTGACCGTATCGGCCAGCAGGTCATACTGGCGGTTTCGATACCGGTATCTCGACTCTCCATTTCCCTCCGGGGCCTGTATCCCCTTTCGGGCAGCAAGCCACCGCACCATGCTCTCCGTCAGTTCTCCGCTGTCGAAGAGGCCGTGCAGATAGGTACCGAAGACCTGGTCCTTTACGGCCCCGTCCCGCCCGCCGTCTTCCAGCCGGCAGAATGGCTCCGCCTCTGTCTCCGTCTGTCCCATATGGATCTCGTAGCCTTCGAGGGAGGCCCCTGCGAAGGGACCTGCTTCGATCCGCGCCCGGCACCGTCTGCGTTTCTTGTCGCTGCGGAAGACCGTGCTGCAGGGCAGCAGGCCCAGTCCATCGCAGTCTTCCCCCGCTTCCGCTCCGTCCGGATCGCAGAGATCCCGGCCGAGCATCTGATAACCTCCGCAGATGCCGAGGATCGGTATGTCCCTCGCATGCAGACAGCGGACAGCCTCCTCGAAGCCTCTCTCCCGGAGCCAGTGCAGGTCGCCCACCGTGTTCTTGCTGCCGGGGAGGATGAGCAGATCCGGCAGCCCGAGCTTCTCCGCTCTGTCCACATACCGGAGACCGATTGCAGGATGCTCCTGCAGCGGAGCAAAGTCCGTAAAGTTTGAGATATGCGGCAGGCGAATCACCGCAACGTCCAGCGCACGCTTCTCTCCGCATCGTTCCAGACGCGGTGAGAGGCTGTCCTCGTCATCGACGTCGACCCTGATCCAGGGGATCACGCCGAGCACGGGAAGTCCCGTCAATTCCTCCAGCTGCCTGAGACCCGGGCGCAGCAGCGCCTCATCGCCCCGGAATTTGTTGATCACCGCGCCGACCGTCCGTGCACGCTCCTCCTGCCGAAGCAGGGCCGCAGTGCCGTAGATCTGGGCAAAAACCCCGCCCCGGTCGATATCTCCGACAATCAGGACCGGTGCGTCGACCAGCTCTGCAAGTCCCATATTGACGATATCGTCCTGTCGAAGGTTGATCTCCGCAGGTGACCCTGCTCCCTCGATCACGAGAATGTCGTTTTCAGCAGCGAGGCTTTGATACGCATCCAGAATCTCCGGAATCAGCAGTTTTTTCATGCGGAAGTATTCCTGTGCGCTGTATTGACCCCGGACTTCTCCCATGACGATCAGCTGGCTGCCGGTATCGCTGCAGGGTTTCAGGAGGATCGGGTTCATGCGCACGTCGCAGTCGAGTCCGGCCGCCTCGGCCTGTACGGCCTGCGCACGGCCCAGTTCCAGGCCATCCCGCGTCACGTAGCTGTTCAGCGCCATGTTCTGACTCTTGAACGGGGCAACCCGGAACCCGTCCCGGGCGAATATCCGGCAGAGGGCCGTAACCAGGAGGCTTTTTCCGACCCCGGACATGGTTCCCTGGACCATGATACACTTTGTCATCAATCACACTCCCTCAGCGCCCGGATCAGCCTGTCATTCTCCTCCGGCAGCCTGACCGCCGTGCGGTACCAGCCTGTCCCCAGCCCCCGGAAGCCGGAGCAGTCACGCAGCAGGATCCCCTCCGGATGCAGCGGTCGGTCGGAATGGAAGAGCAGGAAGTTTGCCGTTCCGGGGACCACCTCAAAGCCGAGTTCCGTCAGTGCATTCAGAAGCCGCGGGCGCTCCGCTGCGATGAAAGCTCTTACCCGTTCCATATACTCCCGATCTCCCAGCGCCGCAATGCCGGCAGCCTGTGCCGGACCAGACACCGGCCACGCCTGTCCGACCGACCGTATCCCCTCGGCAGTGCCCGCATCGCCGCAGACCGCATAGCCCAGGCGCAGTCCCGCCATGGCATAGCTCTTGGTAAACGCATTCAGTATGATCAGATTCCTTCTGTACGGAAGGCTGCCCAGGAGCGAGTACTCCTCTCTCTTCTCCACAAAGTCGAGAAAGCATTCATCCAGCACCAGGATTCCCCTGCTGTCAAGAAGCTCCCGTAGCAGGGCAGGCGGGAAGAGCAGACCCGTGGGGTTGTTCGGCTGGCACAGGAAGGTCAGTTCCGCCGATTCCGCCAGCTCCGGGAGCTGTTCCGCTCTCTCGCAGAAACGGAGCTCCGTTCCGTATTCCCTCAGCGCTTTCTCATACTCCGAAAAACACGGTGAAAACAGCAGGGCGGTTTTCGGTCTGACATACGCTACAATCCGATAGATCAGGTCTGCTGCGCCGTTTCCGCATGCGATTCGGGATTCCGGAACAGAGAAACGTGCTGACAGTGCCCTGCACAGCTCTCGGCACCGGGGGTCCGGATATCGGTCTGCCGCCGTGAGGCTGCGGATCACGGCCTCACGCACGGACCCCGGCAGCCCCAGCGGGCTGATGCTCGCCGAAAAATCCAGCGGCTCCTTCCCATACTGCTCCAGATAGCTTTTCCAGTCTCCGCCGTGCATCAAGGTATCCCCCATCCCGTACAGATCAGTCCGGCCAGACGGACTGCGGCAGACAGGGCCAGGGCCAGAAAGCTTCCCGCTGTCTCCATCCGGCAGGCGCGCACGATATCCTCGGGCTCCGGTGTACGGATACCGTCTCCGATCCAGGGCTTACTGTGCAGCTCTCCGAAATAATATGCCGGACCGCAGAGCGTAAGCTGCAGCGCGCCGGCCATCGCCGCCTCACACTGACCGGAGTTTGGACTCTCATGCTTTCTTCTGTCCCTTCTCCAGACTGCCAGAGCCTGCGCCGCATCCTCCCTGCAGAGCCAGGCGGCAAGGATCAGGATCACCGCTGAGAGCCGGGAAGGCACGAAGTTTGCCGCATCATCCAGTTTCGCAGCCGCCCGGCCGAACCAGAGATATGCTTTGTTTTTATACCCCAGCATGCTGTCCATCGTGTTGATCGCCTTGTAACAGAGTGCCAGCGGCGCGCCGCCGAGGAAAAAGTACAGCATTGGAGCCACAATGCCATCCGAAAAATTCTCCGCAACGGTCTCAACTGCAGCCCGTATCACCGCTTTACGGCTGAGCTCCGCCGTATCCCGGCCGACAATCCTTGAAACCGCTTTTCTGGCAGCCTCCGGTCCGTCTTCGTCCAATGCCGTCCGAACGCGGAGCGTTTCCGTTTTCAGGTCACGGACCGCCAGACACTGCCAGCACCAGATCGTCTCCAGTACCCACGCGGCAGGCTTCCAGATTCTTTCCGCAGCCAGAAGAACCGCGGCGGAGAAAGCCCAGGTGCCGACGGCCATCAGAACTGCCAGAAGCATCCCGGCAGCCCTCTCGCCTGCCTGTGTCCTGGGAAAACAGCCCCGAAGCAGTTTCTCCAGAGCGGTGATGCACTTTCCCATCAGGACGACCGGATGGATTTTCCTCAGCCATTCCGGATCTCCAAGCAGCAGGTCCAGCCCAAAGCCGCAGAGGCCTTCTGTCAGGATGGCCATTGTCCCTTCAGCAGCTGCGGCAAACCGCAGCATACGCGGATGACCGTGTCCGCCCTCTCCGCCAGCAGGCACGCGAGTCTCCCCGCCCGTTCCCTGTGCTGGCGCTCTTCCCGGTCCAGAGGGATGATGCCTCCCCCGATCTCGGTCGCAATGACGATCCTGTTTTCGGCGAGCGAATCCGCCAGCTTACAAAGATCACCCTCCGCCAGATCCTGTACATCCCGGACGGCCTGCTGTCTGAACTCGTCATCGCTCAGTCCCAGTGCTTTCCGGATGTATTCGCCTTTACCCGCATAAAGCGGTCCGGTTACAAAAATCAAATCTACACCCCCAGGCTTCTTGAGAGCATCAGCATCCCCAGCATCCAGATTTCCGCAGTCTGAAGAAACCAGCCTGCCAGGTCACCGGACAGTCCGCCGAACTTCTTCACGGACATGTTTCGCAAGTACAGAAAGAGCAGCAGTGCCATGACAGCAGACAGAAAAGCGTGTGAAACCCAGAGCGCAGCAAGGGACAGCACTGCAGTCAGGGTTAAAACCGTACATACCGCTCTGCGGTCGGCCGCCTCCGCAAAGCTCCGCGCAAGTCCGCTCCCGGGCCGCAGCGGGAACAGATTCAGCGAGAGGCCGGAGAGGCTCCGGGAGAGGCAGAAGATTCCGAGCAGAGCGGGCAGATCCGCTTCCGTCAGAGAGCACCAGAGTGCGAAATCCGCAATCATATATGTTCCCAACCGAATCACTGCAAACGCGCCGAGATGCGGGTCCTTCAGGATCTCCTGCAGTTTCTCTCTATCTGCATGGCTTGCCAGTGCGTCGCAGGTATCCGCATACCCGTCCAGATGAATCCCCCCGGTCAGCCAGATCGGCAGCAGACACATTCCTGCGCCCCGAAGCACGTTGGGAAAACCGAGCCGGGAGCAGAGCAGGCCCCAGCACCAGCAACACAGGGCAACCACGGCGCCTACCAGCGGAAAGAAGCAGAGGCTGATCCGCATGCTGCGCTCCTCCCATTCCGTATGCGGTACCGGTATGGCGGAAAACGTGGAGAACGCAATCAGAACGCTCTTCAGAACAGACACGGCAGTTCTCCTCTCAGCACATTCGGGATTCCGCACACCAGCTCCACTGCCAGATCCGCTTCACCGGCAAGTTCAAGATTCATCATCGCCAGTTCTCGGATGAAGCGCAGGGTCTCCGCCGCATACGCCGTCCCTCCGGAAAAGATCTCATTGGTCACAACGGTGAGATGCCTGCTTCTCTGCCTCAGAGCAGCAAGTCCCTCTCTGACGGCCTCCGTGCCTCTGCCCTCCGGGAGAAATGTCTCATTTGCGAGAAGGTTCGAGAGGTCTTCCAGCAGAACATTCCCTCCTTCCGGGATTGGAACGTCGGCGAGGTTAAGGCAGCGCTCCACCGTCTGAAAGCCCAGGCCTGCCCGCTGGGCGCGGTGCTTCTCAATTCTGGCCAGACTCTCGCGGCTTTCCCGCTCCATCGTCGCCAGATAGATTCTCTCTCCCGGCAGCCGGCATACCAGTGCCTCCGCGAAAGCGCTCTTTCCGCTGCCCGCGCCGCCGATAATCAGTGTCAGCATGTCTCAGTCCTCAGGAGAGCGCTCTGTATGGGTCGATCCCAAGTCGCTCAAAACTCTGTCCGCTCTGATACACCCGGATCACCATGTCCAGCAGGGGCATGAGCATCAGCGCTCCGCTCCCCTCTCCCAGGCGCAGGCCGGCATCGATCGGTGCGTGCAGACCGAGCTCTCTCAGGATCATCCGCCCGGCGGGCTCTGCCGAGACATGGCTTGCAAGCAGCGCGGTTTTTACTCCGGGACAGAGTCTTGCCGCACAGAGTGCTGCAGCTGCGCTGATGCAGCCGTCCATGATAACCGGAACCCTGCAGGCAGCAGCTCCGATGAAAGCGCCGCACATCCCTGCGATGTCCAGTCCCCCAAGCTCCGCAATCAGGCCGATCGGATCATTTCGGTCGGCTGTACAGCGCGTCAGGGCCTGCCGGATTACTTTGATTTTGTGCTCCAGGCCATCGGTGCTGAGTCCGGCGCCGCGGCCGGTCACTTCTTCCGGCTGCCGATCCAGCAGCACGGCGCTCAGGGCAGCCGTCGTCGTGGTATTGCCGATCCCCATCTCTCCGATCGCCAGAAGGTCTGTTCCCTCACCGGCGAGTCTTTCCACAAGGTCTGCCGCGAGTTCCATCGCACGGATACACTCTTCCCGGCTCATGGCACTCTCCCGGCTGATATCTCCGGAAGCGTTTCTCACCCGCAGATTTACAACTCCGCTGTGACCCTGAAAGTCTCTCATCCCCATATCTGCCGGGATCACCCTGCAGCCCGTGTCCGTCGCCATTGCGCTCGCCGTACTCCGGTTCTCGGCGAGCGCGACCGCAACCTTTGCCGTCACGCTGTCTCCGCACTGGCTCACTCCCTGTGCCACCACGCCGTTGTCGGCGCAGAACACCAGAAGGGTTTTCGCTGTCAGTCTGATCTCCGGATCTCCGCGGAGCGAAGCGATCTTCGTCACAGCCGTCTCGAACTGTCCGAGGCTTCCCAGCGGTTTGGCAATGCTGTTCCAGCGCTCCTGCGCCGCCTGGCCCGCCGCTTCATCCGGAGGCCCGATCCTACTGATCCATTCAGTTAATGTCCGCATACTTCTCACAGGCTTTCACAAAACGTTCCGCCAGCGGCAGCTCGCCGCCGAAATGCAGGTGGGGAAAGGCAGCGTATCGGACGGCGCTCACAGCACCGCACCGCCACTGTCTTCCATCCTCTTTTCGGGCGGTCAGTCCCCGGCCGCAGTCCGTGCTGTCCCAATAGTGAAATTCATGGGCAGGTATGCTCTCTCCGGCCCGAAACAGGAGCGAATCCTCCTTCGCCTCAAGGGTCAGATAGCCGAAGCGCCGAAGCGTTCCGGTCCGGTATCCCTTTCCGGGAAGTGCGCCGCACATCGGATATGTTTTTCCGTCCGTTCCCTCCAGGCTCTCCTGCAGATAGAGGAAGCCTCCGCACTCTGCAACGGTCGGGAGTCCGTCAGCGACGGCCTGGCGGATATCTTCTCTCATCCGGCTGTTCTCCGAAAGCGGTTCCGCATAGAGTTCCGGATAGCCCCCGCAGAGATAGAGCCCATCCGCCTCCGGCAATTTCCGGTCTTGAAGGGGGCTGAAGTACACGAGCTCCGCCCCTGCAGCATCGAGTGCACGGAGGCTGTCCGCATACCGGAAGCAGAAGGCCTCGTCCTCTGCCACCGCGATTCTGCATCGCACCCGGGGTTTTTCTTCAGTCGTTTTTGTGCCCACGGGTTTTTCTTCTGCCAGAGAGAGCATCCGATCCAGATCCACACTCTGCTCTGTCTGCTCGGCCAGGCGTTTCATCCGGGCATCAAAGTCCCCGATCTCGTCTGCGGTCATCAGCCCCAGATGCCGGCTTTCAAAACCTGCCTCCGGCATCGGCGGAAGACAGCCCAGCACGGGCAGACCGCATTCCCTCTCCAGCACCGGTCGAAGCTTCTGCGCAAGCGCTTCGCGGCAATCGTTCAGCAGCAGACCGGCAATCCTGTTCTCCGCCCGGAATTCCAGCATTCCTCTCACCTGCGCGGCCAGCGTTATGCCGCTTCCCTTCGGCCGAAGCACCAGCAGTACCGGAAGCTCCAGTACTCGGGCCAGTTCCCAGGCGCTGGCCCGGGTCTCCATGTTGATTCCGTCGTAGTAGCCCATTGCAGCCTCGACCAGTGCAATGTCTCCTTCCGCCCTCGCAAAGCTGCGCTGCACACCCGCTTTGCCCTGCAGAAACAGGTCAAGATTTCGGCTTTCGATCCCCAGAACGCGGCGGTGAAACATCGGGTCAATGTAATCCGGGCCGCTCTTGAAAGCGCAGACCTGCAGCCCCCGTCTTTGAAGTGCAGCCATCAGTGCACAGCTGAACACGGTCTTTCCCGACCGGCTCTGCATCGCCGCAATCATCAGCGCCTTCATGCCGGCGTCCCCGTAATCAGCCAGACCGGGTTCTGCGCCAGCATCAGCGTCAGATCTCCGGCGCCGCGGCTCCTGCTGACCGAGATCTGGCAGACTTCAACTGCCAGACCGAGGGCTTCCAGCGTCTGAACCGCCTTATGGAGCGTCTCCAGCGCAATGGCTGAGACGCAGATCCGGGCTTCCGGATTTGCCCGGTGCACAGCCGTCAGGATGTCCTCTGTCCGGCCGCCGCTGCCCCCGACAAAAACGACGTTGGGTACAGGGAGCTCTGCCAGCGCCTCCGGTGCGCTGCCCTCAGCCAGCCGGAGATTCCACGCGCCGAAGCGCTCCCGGTTCTGTTTTGCGAGGCTGATCGCTTCCGGATTTCTCTCTACCGCCCAGACCGCCGAGCAGTGCAGAGCGAGCTCTACTGCGACACTGCCCGTCCCGGTACCGATATCCCAGCAGGTATCCTCCGGTCTGACACCCAGCTTCGCCAAAGCTGCTGCCCGGACCTCCTGCTTGGTCATCGGGATCTCCCTGTTCCGTGCAAACTCCGTATCCGGTATTCCCGGGGTCCGCACGGTCCGGCGGGGTGCAGCCTCAGAGAGCATCACGCTCAGCGCCGCAAAGCTCTGATCTTTGAATTCTTCCGCGCTCCCCTGACAGATTCTTTCGTCGGCTCCGCCCAGGTTCTCACCCACCCAGACCTTCAGAGATCCCAGTCCGGCATCACAGAGTCTTCTGCAGAGTTCTTTCGGCCCGAGCTTTCCTCCGGTCAGGAAAAACACCTGTCTTCCGCCGCAGATCTCTGCCACCGGATCACATTCTGTTCCGTGTGCACTGCAGAGTTTCCAGTCCTGCCAGGGTGCTCCGATTCTTGCGGACAGGAGCTGCAGGCTGGAGACCCCCGGCAGCAGTTTCCAATCGTATCGCTCCGGGAGGGGGAGGAGCGGTCCGGCGCCCGAAAAAAAACCGCTGTCCCCGCTGAACAGGACACATGCCCTCTCGCAGGAGGAACCGTCCAGTGCCGCGCGGATTTCCTGTGCGGTGATTGCCTTGATCTTCGCCCTGATCTCCGGGAATTCCTCCAGGAGCCTGGACGAGCCGATCAGAAGGTCGGAATTCTGTATTTCTGCAGCGGCCTCCGCAGTCAGCGTTTCTCTCCCGCAGCCGCAGCCGATCAGTATTACTCTCATGATGCATCCGTTCCTTATCCTGCAGCGTTCCCTGTGCCGTACGGTCCGGCCGTTGCGCCGGCCGTCTGTCTATGGCTTTATTCTGCGGTTTTATCATATTGCAGGCTGAATACTGCGTTCTGTCGCTGTTCCCTGTCTGTATCCGGTCGTGAAGCCGGGATCATACAGGCAGCTTCTGTCATAATCAGGCCCCAGAAAATCCCCCACCAGGATCAGCGCCGTCCGATCTATCCCGTTCTCCTCGCCGCAGGCAGCCAGAGTCCCCACTGTGCAGCGTACGCATTTCTCATCCGGCCAGCTCGCCCGATACACGATTGCTGCTGGGGTGCTTTCCTCGTATGCCCCTCTCAGGAGCTCTTTCTGCAGCTCCCGGAGCAGCCCGGCGGAAAGGAAGACGGCCATGGAGCAGCCGTGCTTCGCCAGCTCCGCCAGTTTTTCCGGCTCCGGCACGGGTGTGCGTCCCGCCATTCTTGTCAGGATCAGCGACTGGCTTACGCCGGGCAGTGTATACTCCGCAGCTAGCGCCGCAGCCGCCGCACAGAAACTGGATACCCCGGGCGTGATATCATACTCGATTCCCAGCCCGGTCAGTCGGTCTGTCTGCTCACGGATCGCTCCATAGATGCTGGGATCCCCTGTGTGCAGCCGCACAGTTGTAAGACCTTTCTCTTCCGCCGCTCTGACCGCATCCATCACCTCTTCCAGTGTCATCCCGGAGCTGTCATGAACGATGCAGTCCTGACGGCAGATTTTCAGCAGAGCAGGGTTTACCAGACTGCCGGCATAGATGACCTGGTCCGCTTTCTTCAGCAGCTCCGCACCGCGCAGCGTAATCAGGTCCTCAGCGCCAGGACCCGCCCCCACAAAGTGAACCATCCCGTTTACCTCCATCAAAAAAACGTACCCGGAATCCCCGGGTACGCCAAATACAGATGCTTCCGCATCTGAAAATGCGCTTCCGGTTTCGGCAGAAGCATTGCCCTCTCCCACGTATCTGACTTATCCCGCTCTTCAGAGAGCAGGCTTCACAGTGACCGACTCGCCGGGAATTTCACCCGATTCCGTGCTCCGCGCAGTGCGGACGGAGAGCACACGTATTATTCTGTACTCTGTACATTATTTTTATTTGTACACTATTTCTGTATATTATTTATATTCTGTACACTATTTCTGTTCACTGTTTATACAATGCAGTAAAAATGTTAATAAAAGGTTCGTATCCGGGTATTATACTCTGTTTTGTACTCATGATTTGCTCTGCTTAACTCCGGCCTCGCTGTTCACCGTCCAGATTCCGATCCCTACCAGAAGAAGTGCCAGAATACAGTACGGCAGGTTCAGCTGATCGCCTTCTCCCAGAATCAAGGCTGACAGAAAGACCCCAAACACAGGGTTGGCAAAGCTGTAAACCGTTATCCTGGATACCGGATGCCGCTGAAGCAGCAGAGACCACAGGGTGTAGGCGGCCGAGGAGACAAAAGCCAGATACAGGAGCAGAATCCATGCCCCCTGCGACACGGGATGCAGACTGCCTCCGGCAAGCAGCGAAACAAGAATCATGACACTCCCGCCGATCGCAAACTGCCATCCGCTCAGCGTCACCGGGTTCTCTCGCTGAGAAAACCGTTTGATCAGTACCGAAGAACACGCATAGGAAAAGGCAGACAGGATCAAAAGTCCTTCTCCATCCATCCGAAATCCGCTTCCTTCCCCGACACGGTTCAGATTGATGACGATGATTCCCGCAAAGCCGATCAGGCAGCCAAGAATCTTCCGCAGGCTCAGATTCTCCTGGTGCAAAACCAGCGAAGACAGCAGGACGGCAAAAAACACGCTGCTCGGGCTGGTCACGGAGCCCATAAAGCCGGGCGCCTTGGAAAGGCCCATATAAAAGAATGTGTACTGTATCACCGTCTGGGTCATCGCCAGAATGAAAACCATCTTCCAGCTCGTTTTTCCGGGAAACAGCAGCTTTCGATTCAGCAGGCTTCCGAACAGAATTGTCATCAGGCCGGCCATTGCAAAACGCATCCCCGCAAACAGGATCTGACTCATCACTGCATCCTCGGGGATCTGAAACAGTCCATACCCGAGCTTGATGCAGGCCGCGGCACTCCCCCAGAGCAGATTTGCTGCCATCGCCGCGCAGAACACGCCCAATCCTCTGTCCAGAAACTTCTGCTTCAACAGGCCACCCCTTTTTCCTTCTGATTACAGTATGCTCTCTGATTTTCCCTGATTATATTATAGCCCCGTCGAAATTGCAAGTGAAAGCGCTCCCACGGTCGGTACTCTCACTTCTTTTTTCTCTCTCTCCGGAACCATGTTGCCCGTATAGAAAGCTGTCCGTATAAAAAACTTGCCTCTCTGCCTGTCCCGTGTTAGAATGCGGGTACTGTTTAACCGAGAGGAGGTGCCTTCCTCAATAAGTATTCTGATTTTTTGTGTCGGAGAATCCCTGCAGTCGCTGGAAGGCCGGTACAGTTCCGCCGATTTTGACGCAGCCGTCCGGACTGTGTTATCTTCAGGAATCAAACCCTATACCGGCAGAAAACAGGATCCCGCCGGGCGAAGTGTTCTCATCGGCGAAGGCCGCCCCGCCCTGGAGACCGCCGAACAGCTGCTGATTCCCTGTCCGTACAGTATAGACCCTCTGCTGAACGAGATTCCTCTGCGCTCCTGCACCGAAACCGATAAAAGATATTCTGCAGATACCTGGCAGCGCAAGGCAGCCGCCCAGCGAAAGCATGGGAATCCGAGGCAGCCTGAGTCCCGTGAAGCAGTCATAGAACGTGCGGAGGCAGTCATTCAGCTCCTCAAAGACCGAGACAGTCTGTTGATCACCTATCCGCTGTTTCTCTCCGAGCTCCTCGACCGTCTCAGGATCCATAATTACGTGATTCAGCGTACCGGTCTGATGCGGATTCAACCTCTCGAGCGCTTCATCGTCTCTCGAAAGGACGAGCATTGCGGTGGCTGTCAGCACAACTGTTTTCTCTCCAACCCCGGCTGTGGGATCGGAAGAGACAAGGCCATGAGGCTGAGCCGTAAAAAGAAAAACACCATGCTTGATGAAAATTATGAAAAATTAAGTTGACGCGCTCTTTCTTCCATGTTATAAAGTACCACTGCTCTCGCAGGTCTCGGATCGTGCGTATTCTTCAGATCCCGCGTGAATCCGTACAAGGTATCACAGCTTGATCATAACGTTATCATTACTTTGTGTTTTGCGGGGGACGTTCTCATGTTCTCTATCCTCTCCGATAATATTCAGCGCGACGCCCAGGGCATCCTGCATTTTGCCGGCCACAGCGTTCCCGAGCTTGCAGAGCAGTACGGGACGCCGCTCTACCTCATGGATGAACAGCGTATCCGTCAGAACTGCCGTCTGTATACCGAGACCTTCCACAGCTGCTTCGGAGACCGTGCCCTGCCGCTCTATGCCGGGAAAGCCGCTGCCTTCCGACAGATGTACAGGATCGTAGCAGAAGAGGGTATGGGCATAGATGCCGTTTCTCCGGGTGAGATTCACACCGCTCTGAGCGCCGGTTTCCCGCCGGAGAAGATTTTCTTTCACGGGGACGGCAAGACAGATGCCGACATCCGCTTCGGCATTGAGAAGCATGTCGGGTACTTTATCGTAGACAATCCGGATGAACTGTTCCAGCTTGCTCTGGAATCCGAACTCCACGGCATCCGCCAGAAGGTGCTTCTCCGCGTCACCCCCGGGATTGACCCGCACACCTATCAGGCCATCAACACGGGTACCGTGGATGTCAAATTCGGCGTTCCCCTGGAGACAGGTCAGGCATTTGCTTTTGTCAAGCAGGCTCTGTCTCTTCCCTCTGTTGAAGTCTGCGGCCTGCACTGTCACGTGGGCTCCGAGGTCTTTGACGAGACGGTGTTCGAGGACACGGTTGACGTCATGACACAGTTCATGGCCGAGCTGAAGCAACGGCTGGGATTTGTGACCGAGATGCTGAACGTCGGCGGTGGATATGGAGTACGGTATCTGGAAAGCGACAAGCAGATTGACATTCCATCCAGGATACGCAGTGTTGCAGGGCATCTGAAGGCGCGGACAGAAGAGCTTGGGCTTTCTCTGCCGTTCTTCCTGATGGAGCCGGGACGCAGCATTGTGGCGGACGCCGGCATGACGGTCTATACGGTCAGCAGCGTCAAGCGGATCCCCGGCTACAAATATTACGTTGTGATTGACGGCGGCATGACAGACAATCCCAGGTATCCGCTCTATCATGCCCCATATACGGTCCTTCACGCCGATCGCGAATCCGAGTTCTATGCCGTCTATGATCTGGCCGGACGCTGCTGCGAGAGCGGCGACATCATCCAGCCGACCGTGAAGCTCCCTGCCGACACGGCCCGAGGCGACCACATCGCCGTCTGCACAACCGGCGCATATAACTATTCCATGGCCTCCAACTACAATCGCCTCGGTCGTCCCCCTGTCGTCATGCTGACTGAGAGCGGCAGCTATACCGCTGTAAGACGGGAGTCCCTTGAAGACGTATGCGCACTCGATTGCTGAGCTGTCCACAGTGGGAATGCGTCGAAGCTAAAGTGATGCAGAGCGCAGAGAGAGAATGGGATCAGAAAATGGAAGAATAACTATAGAAGGAAAAATAAAAAATATTACATTTTGTCTTATTTGACGATTGCATATTGCGTCAGGATGTGATAAACTAAACTTCAGCTTTGGTATCATATCTTGTTATCTGGCTTTTTTTGTCTGTTTTTTACTTTTATCCTGAATTATTCACGAAGGCCAAAGCAAGCGCTATGACCTGAAACGAAAGTAGGAACAGCAGCAAGGCGCATCACACGAGAAGTTTTCTACAGAAAAAAGGGCGCAATAATCCTAATGACAGCGTAAGATGGCTATGCAGCTGTCAAGGTACACAAAGTAAGAACTATTCCAACTGCGGATGAAGACCTCGTATATTAGCAAGCGTCATATAGAACTGAAGCTCATACGGACAATGACTGCACAGCTTAAAATACACATATCTTGCTGATCTGACGATACGCGCTGCGATTATCAACAACTTAAGCCTGACGGTATCAATACGATCTTTACGCATGGATTCCGGCAGCGCCAGACGGCGAAACCAATTGAAGAGATCATACGCCAGTGCATGGATTTGAACGCGGTTGGCATTGACGATCTGGGAAGAACTGCTGACATAACTCATGTCGAAGCCAGTTTTACACTCTTTGATGAAGTTCTCCATGTTCCCGCGTTTGCAGTAGAAGCGGATGAGGTCTTCTGGCGAGGAATCCATATTGGTCACAACGAAGGTGTTCATGTGGGTCATTTGTCCGTAAGGTTTCTCAATTTTGCAGACAACACGCCGTGAATAATCCCAAGAGCCAGCTTTATACTCAAACTCACCATATACGACTGCGTAAGAAACGGCGTCTTCCCCCGTCAGATCATATAGCTCAGAATCCAAATCTTTCGCCAGCTTCCTAAGAACAGCGTTCTCCTTGAGCCGAATGGTATAAGAAGTGCCATTCATTTCAAACAGGCTGTAGAGCTCATCGGTGGCAAAACCACTGTCTCCGCGTGCAAACAGGGCTGTCCCAGGATAGTCCATCTGGTATTCCTTCAGAAGCGGCTGCATAAAAGCAGCGGCCCCCTTGCTGCAATACTGTGTACCAGGGCGAAGTTCGACTTTCAACAAATCTCCGGTCATGCCGTCGAAGCAGAGCAGCGGATGGTAACCGTGAGCCTGGTAATGGTAATTGAATGCTTCACCCTCTTGTGCTCCATAAGTAGCTAACAAGGTGGAATCCAGATCGAACAGGATATGCTCCGGTTTCTCAAGCGAGTAAACACGTCTCCGGAGAATTCGCTGTATTTCTTCCACTTGTTTGAGACTCTCTTCATCCATGCGATTGTGGAAGCGTGACAGGGTAGGCTGCGAGGCCAATGCGGCTTTCCCTACAGCAGAAGTGATGACCGGATCGTTTCTCAGATTATCTGCATGATCGTCCTGGAAGTAAGCTCCTGTGATCTGATACAGCATTTGCAGAAGGTTCTCATGATCCTTGTGAATGCGAAATGTGGCAGGGTCTGTTGTGCGGAAATATTGTCTGAGCAGCGAGTTGACACCCATCTTGTGATAGAACTCCTTGAGTAGAAGAAGGCCGCCGTCAGACGAAAGATTGCCGCCATCAAAACTTACCCGAAAATTCTTGTTGCTTTCCAATAAAAGAATCCCAATTTCCTGTACTATAGAAACAGTGTGAATCAGGTCTAAAATGGCAGGATACTCCGAAAACATATGCTTCCAAGCTGAATAAACCTGAGTCATTGCTCACTTTCGGGGTCATACCAGACAAATCCTACT
>JAILFJ010000088.1 GCA_024697625.1 Oscillospiraceae bacterium | reverse complement strand
TCCTTGATCTTACGCATGCGACGGATCATCATCTCCTGCATTCCTGTCACATCGTAGATCTCTTCGATATTGCTCGTCCCGCAGAGCGTCACGATTCGCTCCAGATCAGCGGACGGAATCTCACCGGCAGAGTACTGCCTGCCGGCAATCTGCGGTGTCCCGGACGTCGCTTGGACAGTGCCGGAATCGGTCTTTGGGGAAGGCTGCGCCGCACCGGCTTTCACAGCCGCGGACTGCGCAGCCGGATACTGTCTCATGTTTTGAGGAACCGGCTGACGGAACGGCTGCCCGTTCCACGGCTGCACCGGCAGCGGAGCTGGCTGACGCGTCGGCTGTCCGTTGCACAGCGGCAGTTGTGGAACCTGTCGGACAGGAAGACACGCAGCCTGGTTTTGAGCCATCTGCGGGAAAAAGAAAAATGGATTAAACATCATGTTGTTCATTGCAGCACCTCAGCGACGATTTTATGTCAGATTACGCTTTGCCATTCGGGCGAAAAGTCCATCAAGTTCCATCAGCTCCTGAAAGCTGCCCTGCTCCACGATTTCGCCCTGATCCATCACAAGAATCCGGTCGCAGTCGATCACGGTAGAGAGCCGGTGCGCGACCGAGATCCTGGTGATTCCCAGCGCGTCCATGTTTTCCTTCACGACCTTCTGGGAGACGTTGTCCATGGCGGAGGTCGCCTCGTCCAGAAACAGAATCTTCGGCTTGTGCATCAGAGCTCTGGCCAGAACGATCCGCTGACGCTGCCCGCCGGAAATCATTTCGGCTTCACTGGAGAGATGTGTTTCAAACTTCATCGGCATTGCTTCGATCTCGTCATAGATCGCGGCGCTTTTCGCTGCCTCTGCCACCTGCTCCATGTCGGCTGTGTCCGAGAGACCGATGTTCCTGCGGATACTTCCTGTGACCACAGCCGCATCCTGAAGCACGACGCCAAACTGACGCCGCAGCAATTTCAGATTATACTGGTTCAGTTCAATGCCGTCATAACTGACGCTGCCCTCTGTAGGGGAGAGGAAGCCAAGCATCAGCCGCAGCAGAGTGCTCTTCCCGCAGCCGGAGGTACCGACGATACCGATATACTCACCGGGCCTGACCGTCAGGTTGAGGTTCCGGATCACAGGGTTGGCGTCTATTCCGTAGGCGAAAGTGACATCCGACAGCTCAATCGCCCCTGAGATTTCGCGCTCGACTCCGGCGATCTCTCTGTCCTCTGTGGGCGTGGTGAGTATCGTGTCAGCGAAACGAAGATGGGGAATGCTTCCGGCAATCTCAGCTCCGGCAAGCACCAGACAGTTCAGATAGCTGGCGAGCAGTGAGAAAGAAGCAACCATCGCCGAAACAGCGCCAAGATCCGCGTTTTTTGTAAGCGAGACCCGGGCAAAAATCACCAGGACACCGATTCCGCTGACCATAGTACCGATCAGCGTGATCCACTGGTTCATATTCTGGATTCTCAGCTTTACCCGCATGCTGTCGTCATAGGCAACCGCAAAACGATAATAGATCCGCTCTTCGATGGCGCCGGACCGGATTGCCTCCATGTTGTCCAGCATCTCGCGTCTGGCAGAGGTCAGCCTGGTTTCTGCCTCCCGGCCCCGCAGGGTGTTTTTAAAAATCACGCTCTGCAGAAGAAGTGCGGCCAGCATTTCCAGTCCGATGAGAATGAAGATGAACCGGCTGTTGCCAGGGTCACATAATGCAATTACATTCAGAACCACGAGGCACTGTAGCAGATAAAGCGCAACACCGAGACCGGAATCCACAAGCGTTTCAACCGCCTGAATGAACGGAAGGATCAGGCCGGTGATCAGGTCGGCAAGCTTCTTTTCTTCTTCGGAGGAGAAGTTCATGATGCGGCCGAAAACCGCAGACATTACAGTATGTCCGATGTGCGTCTGCATCCGGATTCTGGTACGATTGACCGCGATGTTGACGAGGAAGCCTGCCAGAACGCCAAGGATCATGCTGATCATCACCACCAGAATTCCGGTGAGTTCGTTGTTCGGAATCAGGTTGTTCGTAATTGAGCGGATGCACATGGGAACCGCCAGGGAGACTGCTGCACCGAAAAACATCAGGACGAGATAGATCAGGCATTCTCTCCGTTGTTTCCTCATGGCATAACGGAAGAGCTTCCAAACGCTCTCTGCGCGTTCGCCTTCCCGGGGGAGAAGATACACTGCGCGGTCTCCGAACTCCTCCGCACACGTACGAACCACTCTTTGTGAGGCCTGCGTCTGCGGGTTAAACAGCCGATACCCCCGGAGATCCCTGAGCACCAGCACCGGAGTCTGCTCTGTACCGAAAAAACCCAGGAAGCTTCCGACATCATGCTTCCACCAGCCATACTCTAACGTGAAGTAATCCGCATGGACATTCTGGGTCTGACTCAGATACTCCAGAGGATTTTCACATACTGCCAGATGTGCCTCGTCTACAGGCTCCGTTTTGCCGGTTACATGTTCCGCCAGAAGCATAAACGCATATGCAAAGCGGTTGTCTTTGTTTTCGAGCAAAGCCTCCTGCCGGCCCTTGAGCTTCCCGAAGAGAATCCCATCTGCCCGGCTGAAGGTCATTTCCGATTCAGTTTTATTATTCCGCTTCATCCGTGGTCTGTCTCCCCAGCGTTGATCAGCTCCCGATAGATCCCGCTTTCTGCCTTCATAAGCTCTTCATGGGTGCCCCGTTCCGCGATTTTACCTTTTTGAAGAACGATGATCTCGTCACAGTCGCGGATAGTGGAAAGCCTGTGGGCGACAATCAGCGTCGTGATGCCGCGGGCACGGATGTTCTCCATGATTTGCTCTTCCACGACTGTATCCAGCGCGCTGGTGGCTTCGTCCATCAAAAGCACGGAGGGATTGCGGACCAGAGCACGGGCGATCATGATCCGCTGGATCTCACCACCGCTGAAGGTCTTTTCAGATGGACCGATGGGCGCGTTAAAGCCGCCGGGGTGCGCCTCAATGGCGTCAAATATACAGGCTTCCCGTGCGGCCTGTGCCACAGCCTCCATGCTAATACTCCGGTCAAAAAGTGTGATATTGTCCCATACCGTGCCGGTAAAGACGAAAGGAGACTGGCTGACGACCGCCATGCCGGCTGCTATCGAAGTCCGATCAAGCGTATCCGTCGTCATGCCATCCAGGAGAATCGCTCCCTTCCAAGGACGATACAGGCCAAGAAGAAGCTTCATGACGGTGCTCTTACCGGAACCGGATCCGCCGGCAAAGGCCACACTGTGACCGGCAGGAACACGGACGGAAATGTGTTCCAGAATGGGAGGAGCCGATTCGTCATAGCCGAAGCTGATATCTCTCAGCTCCACATCGCCTTTCAGCACAAGCGTTTCAGAGACCGGTTCCGTCCGGCTGCCTTCGGCCAGCTGAACCAGCCTGGGATCTGACTCTTCGGCGAGCATATCGTGCAGGCCCTTCATGGAGCCCTTCTGAAACTGCAGGATTGCAAATTCCTGCACAAAGGTCACGATGGGTGCAAAAATTGACATTGCGATGCTCTGGCAGGCCAGCACTTCACCAATGCTCATCACGCCACGGATTACCTCTCGGCCGCCGATGCCCATGACGAGTGTCTGGATGATCAGAGGCAGCGCTACCGGAACCGCCTGAACCACGGCCAGCATACTGTTGGCCGCCTGCTTGTCATTCTGCCAGGCACTGAACGTCGACATGGTCTCGGAGAAAGCGTTGTCCTCCAGGGCAACGGATTTCACTGTGTCAAAAAGCCGGGTACTCTGGGTCACAGCACCGTAGAACGCTGCCTGATCCTGAGCCGTCCGGATGGCTGCTGCCTGGCTCAGCGCGACCAGAGCCAGTAGGAAGATAATCGTCGCCATGATTATGCCCACCGTCCAAGCGGCAACCTTGACGTTGAAATAAAACAGAAGGATAATATACAGAACTGAGAAAACAAGACCGAAAATGACAGGGATCAGACGGGCAGAGACAAAATCGGTCATGGCAACGATTCCGGTCATCTGCGAGATGATAGTTGAATGGCTGCGCGTCTGATAATAGCGAAGCGGAAGCGACAGAAGCTTGCGGACGACTTCGCGCGTCATATCTGCTGACTGCAGGCGCTGAAACTTCAGGTCGATGCGTTTCTTCAGAATCAGCAGAAATACCTGCAATACCAGCAGCATGAGAAAGACAAGAAAGTATCTTCCGACTTTTACAGTGGAGAGCGACGGGAGATAGAAGTCCACAAACAGACGGGTCATGCCGGGGAGCATCAGTCCCACCATGTTGAGCAGGAAGCACAGCAGGGCGAGATAGAGGAAAACACCCCGGTTACCCTGCATCATCTCCCGGATGCTGTCCGAAAGCCTGTACGGCTTTCCGCCCTTGACGAATGCAGCGGAAGGCTCCAGAGAGATCACCTGGAAAGAAAAGCTCTCAGCGAACTCTTCTTCGCTGACACGCCGCCTGCCATAAGCCGGATCCACAAGCCGGATTCCTTTTTCGGTCCGTTCTTCTACCACGAGCCAGTGATCCTGCTTCCACAGGGCAATGACCGGGAGTGTGATCCCCTCCAGAGAAGCTTCGCAGCGGACTGCGCCCGCTTTCATGCCGTAGCCTTCGGCAGCGGCAATCAGATTATCGATCCGGCATCCGTCTCTGGAGACATGGCAAGCTTTACGCATTTCGCTCAAGTCCACATATCTGCCATAGGAGGCGAGAATCATGCACAGTGCCACCGCACCGCTTTCTGCCTCGTCGTTCTGCGTGATCGGCGGGATTTTACGCTTGTTCTTTTCTTTCATCGTCAGTTGTAGTCCTGAAACAGAATCTGATAAGGATGGATTTCAGCAGAATAGAAGGTGAGTCTGCAGATCTTATTCGCCACAAAGGCGGAGCTCGGAAGCTGGTGTCCGGCAGTGAGAGGGACACCGTAGGTATCCTTATCTAGCGCGATCTCAACCAGAAACTGTTCTGTGTCATTTTTGAAGAGCAACTCCGCTGTCCTCTGAGAACCGGTCCGCTTGACTACGTCGAACTGAGAAACCGGAAGCTGACCGATACTGGTGACATGTCCGGATAATGTGCCGTACCTGCTTCCCATTCCCTCCAACTCGACCTTAACCTCCGTACCAACCTCTATTTGATCGATGGAATCCAGACTGATATAGGCTAGTGCATTTTCGATCTGTCTGGTCGGGGCTTCCGCCACCATCATCAGCGTTGAGGATAAATCCACTGGTTCCCAGGCGATTACGCTGATATCCGACACATATCCCGACACCGGAGAGCAGATGCTGGTGGCATGACTCTGCATCTCTTTCAGTGTCTCCGCGTTCTCAGCTGCAATGGTATCAAAGGAAATGACCCTGATCAGCTCATCCCCCTCATGAACATAACTGTTCTCTGAAACGAGCAGCTCGGTCACGACGCCCTGTTCAGGCTGGTGGATCATCTCTGCGTCCTCCTGTGTGGCCAGAATACCGACTTCGGAAAAGGAAGTTCGGATGGTCCCGAAGAGCATCCAGACAAGTAATGCTGTAAACAGCGTGACCGCTGCCCCCAGCAGAAGAATATCTTTCCGACCGATAATGGTCGGCATAGGGGTTTCTTTTCTCTTTTGACTATCTGGCATAAGATTCTCCTAAGCAGGGCATGATCCGCTCTGCACAAATAAACATTCACCCTGTGATTACGAAGTCAGAATTCAAAGCTCTGACGATGACACGCAACAGAGTAACGGCTGACGTATGATTTGATCCTTATAACTAT
>JAILFJ010000040.1 GCA_024697625.1 Oscillospiraceae bacterium | reverse complement strand
CTCGCGGGCGAGTGGATTGAAATTTCCAGACGTTTCGCATCATGTACTGCGTCTGCGTCTCGCCCCTCGCGGGCGAGTGGATTGAAATCAGCTGATCAAGGCCGCGGAGGTCTGGCCGTGAAAGTCTCGCCCCTCACGGGCGAGTGGATTGAAATACAGCACCGCAGACCGGACAGACTGCAATCAGATGTCTCGCCCCTCGCGGGCGAGTGGATTGAAATAAGAGTCTGATTGCATCGGAGGATGAGGGGACGGTGTCTCGCCCCGTGCGGGCGAGTGGATTGAAATCCTTCATACTCCGCGCAGACGTGATCCCAGAACACGTCTCGCCCCTCGCGGGCGAGCAGGCTGAAATCAGCTTGTGCCGTCGATGCTCCGCACCGGAGAGATGTTTCGCTCCGCGCGGGGGCAAGAGAATTAAGACAGAACATTTAACGGCGTGAAAAAGTGTTGTTAATCTTCCTCATCAAGCAATTGGCGATACGTATTATACGTGCTATAACGACGTCGGCCAGCGGACAAAGGAGCTGATAAAAGATGACCATGTCTGGTAAGGAGCTTGTGAAGAAAGCCCAAGAAGCTGGATGGGAAATAGACAGGATTGCTTCGGACCATTACATTATGGTCAAAGGTAAGCAAACGGTTTCAATCCCAGTCACACAGGGAAATCTTGATATTCCGCGTCCGTCTGATATTCGAGATGTCAGTTCTGAGGAAGGCATTGTAACTGTTGTTGCGACGGAACCGCTTGCCTATCGAAAAAGCACCAAATCCGTGAAGAAAACGCTCACGATACCTGAATGGCTGAACATTGAAGCAGAGAAACGGCATATCAATTTCTCTTCGGTCCTTCAGCAGGCGTTAATCGCCAAAATTGAATAACCATTTCCATTGCGTTCAAACCTGTACAGAGCGAATGGAAAGAAAGAGAGCAGATCATACCTCAAAAGGGTGTGACCTGCTCAACTTTCTTTGGCAATACAAAACCGACAAATTATTAGGCGAGGGAGAAGCTGACTCAGTATACGTCTCAGGCCGCGGCTTCCTCGCTCATCTCGGCGAGATTCTCCGTGCAGAAGAGGTCGATCACATTCTGAACCATCTGCTCGTCACGATCTGCCGGAATGCCGGCTGCAAGCCAGTAGGCATAGGGACCGTCGTTGTAGAGCATCAGGGCCTCCGGGTCACTGCCATAACGGAATTCGGTATGGAAGGTCGTATCCGGGGTGTCGGGGAGCAGGAAGAAATACTCAAACTCTCCCGCATCCGTATCCTCTGTCCGATAGAGATATCCGTTCATCATGCCGGCGATGGAGGCCGGTTCCACAAAGCTGTACTCATGGCTGAAGACCGTGGCACCGGTCTCGTCCAGACCGGAAATCTTCTTGCCTTCGAACACGATCTGTGCCGGCCCGTTGATGAAGAGGCAGTCAAACTGTGCTCCGTTCGATCCATCCCCGTACACGTCGATCGCTTCCTGACCGTAAATGGTTCCGTTGCAGGCTGCCTTCAGTGCCTCCGCAGCCGCAGAAGCGGCCTCGTTTCCCAGAACGGCCGCACAGGAATCCAGCCAGATCTGATCATAATCCGGGCGAGTGATCACCGGGAAGAGCGGGTCATAGGTTCCGCTCACGTCTTCCAGAAGCTTTTCTGCAGCAGCCGCTGTCCCATCGTTGACTTCTTCCGCTGCACTGTCGCGGATTACATAAACCGTCGGCTGATCAAAGGGAGCGCCGTGTGCCTGCGCAACCGCCTCATTGTAGAAACCGGCGCCGACCAGGTCCTCTTCGCCACAGGCCTGTACGATGCTCACATTCTCAGCGGAGCAATCTGTGAATACGGTTACCGGTATGCCATACTCTTGAGCTTCATATCCGCCGGCATAGCCGGTGATGCTGCCGATCCAGTAGCAGCCTGCCCCGGCTGTGATGGTGACATTGGACGCTTTGCAGTTGGTAAATTCTTCTGCACCGAAACCGCAGCCGGATACACCGCCGAGTCCATAGCAGTTCGCACCTGCGGTGACACTGCCGGTTGCCGTGCAGTTGACAAGAGAAGTCAGCTCCAAACCGCCGCCGACAATGCCTGCGTTGGCCGTCCCGTCGGGAATCGTGATCTCTGCAGCCGCGCTGCAGTCGACAATCCGGCTGGCCATACCGGCGCCGACGATGCCGCCGTACATCCCCTCTGCACTCATC